>DMQJ01000434.1:7717-7850 GCA_003455715.1 Acidimicrobiaceae bacterium
GTGGCCGCCGGCGCCAACCCGATGACCCTGAAGAAGGGCATCGAGGCCGGTGTGGCTGCCGCTGTCGACAGCATCAAGAGCCTGGCCAAGGAAGTCGACTCGAAGGATCAGATCGCCCAGGTCGCCAGCATCT
>DMQJ01000310.1:0-333 GCA_003455715.1 Acidimicrobiaceae bacterium
AGCCGGGCTGCGATGTCGGCCCATGCGTCGGCGCCGTCGCGGCTCATCAGGTCGAACACGCTGCGCACGTCGCCGTGCGGGGCGGCGATGGCGCTGATCTCGGCCATCCATCGCCCGGTGTCGAACTTCAGTACCTCGGCGCCAAGGCGTTCCTCGATGTAGGCCTTGGCGATGCGGTCGGCCTCGTTGGTGGGCTCCATCGGGGCCAGTTCCGCGAGCAACGACCGCACGTGGGCGGCGCGTGCCTCGGCGCCTTCGGGCGACAGGTCGGTCATCTGCCCGTCGTGGCCCGGCACTCCACTGAACGTGGCGAGCAGCGGGTCGAGCGCCGCC
>DMQJ01000310.1:539-822 GCA_003455715.1 Acidimicrobiaceae bacterium
GCGAGCAGCGGGTCGAGCGCCGCCTGCTCGGCCACGGCACGATGGCTGAGGGCGAAGATCGGCGAGAGCGAAGCGGTGTCGTCAAGGGAGGCGTCGTCGAGGGCGGTCACGGCCTCAGCGTAGGTCGAGATGCACGCCGCCCTCGGCGTGGTCGCGCACGATCTCCACGAGGGTGTCGAAGTCGTCGCCGAGGCGGGCGCGGCTGGTGGCCGCCTGGTGCCATCGCAGCACCCAGTCGCCCGCAGGGGTGCCGAACCCGCCGCGCAGGATGTCGTTGAACGCG
>DMQJ01000310.1:1038-1360 GCA_003455715.1 Acidimicrobiaceae bacterium
CCGCGCAGGATGTCGTTGAACGCGTCGAGGTTGCGCCCCCAGGCGGCGCCGGGGATGACTCGTTCGCTCACCTGGTCGTATACGTCGTCGAGGTCGTGGATGGTCGACCCGTCGAGGTCGATGATGGGGACGCCACCGGGCAGCGGCGGCAGGTCGGCTTCGCCCGCGGCGATGAGCGCCGCTAGGGCAGCCTCACCAACGGGACGGCAGTCCCACGCGTCGGCGCCGACGTTGATCATCCGCCCTCGTTGGCGCCACCGTTCGTGCACATGGCCGTGCAGCAGCCAACACCCGTCATCCACCGGACGGGCCTCGGGGTGGC
>DMQJ01000310.1:1561-4639 GCA_003455715.1 Acidimicrobiaceae bacterium
CCACCGGACGGGCCTCGGGGTGGCGGTCGTAGTCGTGGCTGTCGCCCACATAGGGGAAGTGGCAGGCCAGCACCTGTCGGCCTCCCACCTCAAGGGTGGCCGTGCCGTGATGCAGCGACGCGAAGCCGGCGTCGAGGTAGCGGGCCTCCCATTCGACGGCCTTGGAGCCGTAGCCCGGCCAGCAGCGATCGTGGTTGCCGCTCACCAGGTGTTTGGAGCCGTGCAGGTGACCCACGAGCGGCAGCGTGTCGGCGATCTTGCCGAGCGCCACGTCGCCCAGCACCCACACCGTGTCGTCGGGTGCCACCACATCGTTCCAGCGGGCGATGAGGGCGTGGTTCATCTCCTCGGTGTCGGCGAACGGACGGCCGCAGTACTCGATGATGTTGCGGTGCCCGAAGTGCAGATCACTGCTGAACCACGTGGCCATGGGCACCAGTGTGGCCGTTCGGCCGCTGCCATGGAAGCGCGTTGCGGGAGCCAGAAAAGTTGAGTTGCAATCGCTCATGATTTGCGTATCATGTGGCTCAGCACTGCGGCGTTCAGGCCGCTCAATACCGCAAGGAGACGTCATGCTCATCGTCCGTAACCCCCGCTCGTTCGACTCCTTCGACCGCATGTTCGACCAGCTCACGTCGAGCATGTTCACCGCCCCCACCGCTCGTCGTTCGGCGGCTCCCCAGGTGCAGGCCGACTGGCACGAGGGCAGCTTGGTCCTCACGGTGGATCTGCCCGGCGTGCCGCGCGATGCCGTGTCAGTGGAGGTCGCCGAGCGCTCGCTCACCGTCGCCGTCGAGCACACGACCGACCGCGGCGACCTGCGCTGGAGCCGCACCCTGCAGTTGGGTGGCTCGCTCGACGCAGAAGCGGTCAATGCCCGCTACGCCGATGGCCGCCTCACGGTCACCGTGCCGCCGGCTGCCAAGCCCGAGCCGCGGCGCATCTCCATCGAGGGACCGGCCGATGAGGCCACCGGCAGCGAGGTGGTGGCGCCCCCCGCCATCGAAGCCTCCGCCGAGGGCTGACAGCCCCGGTCCCTTTCCCCGCCACACGGCCCCGGGCTCCGCTCGCCCGGGGCCGTGTCGCGTCTGCAATAGCCTTCGGGCCATGCAGAGCGCCGCCTCCACGGTCGACGAGTACTTGGCGGGGTTGTCGCCCGAGCGGCGCGAGTTCGTGGGAGCGGTGCGCGACGCCGTCAACGCACGCCTGCCAGACGGCTACGAGGAGGGCATGCAGTACGGCATGATCGGCTGGTACGTGCCGCTCAGCATCTACCCGCCCGGCTACCACACCGGCACCAACCAGCCCCTGCCGTACGCGGCCCTGGCGTCGCAGTCGGCGTACGTGTCGCTGTACCTCATGGGTATGTATACGGGGGCCACTGGTCAGGGTGACCCTGCCGACGTGGAGTGGTTGCGCACTGCCTGGACGGCCACCGGCAGGAAGTTGAACATGGGCAAGTCGTGCGTGCGCATGAAGCGGCTCTCCGACGCTGCGCTCGATGTCATCGGCGAGGCCGTCGCCCGCATTCCCATGAGCGACTACATCGCCCGCTACGAGTTGGTGCGCCCGCGTCGCTGACATGACCTTCGACCGGTTCGGCGCCTCCGTCGGCAGTGGCACAATGCGGTCACCCACGCATCCGCTGGGGCCACGACAAGGAGGGTGTGCACATGTCGGTCGACATCGTCATCGAGGTGGACAACAAGCCGGGAATGCTGGCGTCGATTGCCGCCGCAGTGAGCGACGCCGGGGTCAACCTGGCCGCCGCCACCTGTATCGGCAAAGGCGACACCGCCGAGTTGCACATCCTCGTGCCACATGCCGAACCGGTGCGCCACGCCCTCGCCCTCACTCACGCCGACTTCCACATCCGTGAGCACGAAGTGGTGGTGGTGGACATTCACGACCAGCCGGGCGAGCTTGCCGACATGGCCCGCAGGATTGCCGAAGCACACGTGAACGTCGACACCATCTACGTGGCGACGGGCAACCGCGTGGTGTTCGGCTCCGACAACATCGACGGGCTGCGCGCCGCGCTGGGCGTGTAGCCCTGCGGTTTCAGGCGGCGGCACCCACGGGTTCCGTGCCGCGCACGCTGGTGCGGTACATCTCGCGGCGCTGGCCGCCGTAGTCGTTGATGGCGAAGTGCTGGGTGCAGCGGTTGTCCCAGATCACCAGTTGGTGCGCCAGCCACCGAACTCGGCACGTGAAGTTGAGGTGCGTGGCGTGCTGGCTGAGCCGTTGGAGCAGGGCGCGGCTCTCGTCGGCCGGTAGCCCCTCGAACCCGGTGGTGTACACCGGGTTCACGAACAGCGCGAGCCGACCCGTGCGTGGGTGACGCACCACGGCCGGATGGGTGTGCACGCCGTGGGCGTCGGCGCTCGGCTCGATGGCCATGGAACTCTTGTGGGCCACCTGCTCGAGGTAGCCGCCGGTGCCGTACGCCATGCCAGCGGAGTGGGTGCACCGAAGGGTGAGCAGCCGCTCGCGCAGTTCGGCCGGCAGCGTCTCGTAGGCGAGGTACTGGTTGGCCCACATCGTGTCGCCGCCGAAGGTGGGAACGTCGTGGGCATGGAGGATGGTGTACGCGGGTGGCGCGGGCAGGTACGACAGGTCGGTGTGCCAGGCGTTGGCGAAGTTCAGTTCGTCGCCCGGTTCCTTGATGACGCGGATGACGTAGGGTCGGCCCTCCACCCCCTTCACGTAGGGCGTGAGGTCGCGCCCGCCCATCTCGTCGGTGAACGCCTCAAGCCGATCGAGGTCCATTCGCTGGTTGGGCAGGACGATCACCAGGTGCTCGTCGAGCAACCGTTGGATGGTCTCGATCTGTTCGGCCGACTGCGGTGTGGTGACGTCGATGCCGCGCACGATTGCTCCGCAGGCGCCAGCGATGCGCTCGACCTCGTGAGTGCTCATGCCGCCGACTCTAGGTGAGGCGAATGGCAGCGCTCATCCGCCGCATGCCCACGGTGAGCAGCACGAAGGCGACACCCGCGACCACCGCGAAGCTGACGCGCAGGTCGCGCCACTCGGCGAGGGCGCCGGTGCTGACGGCGACGAGGAGGGCGCCGAGCC
>DMQJ01000071.1 GCA_003455715.1 Acidimicrobiaceae bacterium
CGGCGCCGAGCAGATCGCCGTCGCCGCCCGAGATGCGGGCATGGAAGTGGTGTACAGCGGCATTCGCCTCACCCCGGAGCAGATCGTGGCCTCGGCCCGCGACGAAGACCCCGACGTGATCGGCCTGTCGATCCTGTCGGGTTCGCATCTCGAGCTCGTGCCCGCCATTGTCGACTCGCTGCGCGCCGAGGGCGTCGACGCGCCCGTGGTGGTGGGCGGCATCATCCCTGAAGACGATCGCCAACGACTCGCCGACGCCGGCGTGAGCGCGGTGTACACGCCGAAGGACTTCCAGCTGAGCCGCATCATGAACGACGTGGCCCACCTCGCCGCCGCCCACCGCGCCGCCCACTGACGACCGCGCCCCGCTCGGAAACCCACTCCCGCTCCGCCACCTCCGACCCATTTTCGGCGTCCGTGTCATGCCCTGACCGGCGAAGTGCCGGTCGGGGCATGACACGCTGGGACGTTCGGCCCTACGGGGTGGAACAGAGGGCGCCTACGGTCGCTGCGTCATGCGACCGAGGGGGCACACGCGATGAGCACGGCTGCAGCAATCGAACAGTGGGACGCCGTCGTCGTCGGCTCCGGCCCTGGCGGGCTCACCACCGCCGCTTGCCTCGCTTCGGCCGGCAAGCGGGTGCTCGTGGTGGAACGGCACGACGTGGCGGGCGGCAACATGCAGGTGTTCCGCCGCAACCATGCCCGCCCCGACGGTGGGCACGACTGGTTCGAGTTCGACGTTGGCGTGCACTACATCGGCGAATGCCAGCCCGGCGGCCTGTTTCCCACCATCTTCAACGCACTCGGCGTGGGCGATCGGTTGCAGTTTCGTCGTCTCGACGACGACGGCTTCGACACGCTGCAGTTCCCCGACTTCACGTTCCGCGTGCCCGCCAGTTGGGACGAGTACCAGCAGCGCCTCGTCGACCAGTTCCCCAACGACAAAGCCGGCATCGAGCGCTGCATGAAGGTGCTGCGCGAGGTGGCCGAGCAGAGTCGCAACATCTTCGGTGGCGAGCGGCCAACGTTCGACCTGTGGGCGCACCGCACCCTGCACGAGTTGTTCAGCGAGTGCGAGCTCAGCCAGCAGGCCATCGCCGTGCTCGACCACTGGAGCGGGCTGTACGCAGGCGGCCCGAAGCAGAGCATCGTGTTGATGCACGCTGGCATCATCAGCCACTACATGACCGGCGCCTTCTACCCGGAGGGCGGCGGGCAGGTCATCCCGGCGCGTCTCATTCAGGTGATCGAAGCCCTCGGTGGCGAGGTGCGTTGCAAGGCCGGGGTCGACCGCATCATCGTCGACGAGGGTCGCGCCACCGGGGTGCGGCTTGAGGACGGCACCGTGATGGAGGCGCCGATCATCGTGTCGAACGCCGACTACCGCCGCACCATCGACAACCTCGTCGGCCGCGAGCACCTCGCCCCAGGCACCGTGGCGTGGGCCGACAATGCGGTGATGACGCTCGGCCTGGTGTGTTTGTACGTGGCCGTCGACACCGCGCTCGAGGGACCGAACACGAACTACTTCGTGTTCCCCGACTACCGCACCGACGAGCTGTACGAGGAACTCGACAGCGGCGTGCTGCCCGACGGCAACGTGCCGTTCGCGTACGTGGCGCTCGCCTCACGCAAAGACCCTGGCAACCCCGAGTTGTGCCCGCCCGGCCACACCAACTTCCAGGTGATGACGCTGGCACCGCGTGGCCACGAGTACTGGGGTGTCGACGCCGGGCCAGCCGACGGTGGCAGCTATCGCCGCAACGACACGTATCTGGCCCGCAAGCAGGAGCTCACCGACAAGCTGCTGAACGCCGCCGAGCAAGTGCTCGGCCCGTTCCGCGACCACATCGTGCACTGCGAGCTGGCCACCACGTTGAGCCACGAGCGCTACATCCACTCCACCGGCGGCACCAGCTACGGCTACATGCATTCTCCCGATCAGACGGGCGACAACCGGCCCGACCATCGCACCGAGATCGAGGGGCTGTGGGTGGTGGGAGCCAACACGGTGAGCGGCCACGGCATTGCAGGCGGGGTGACGGGCGGCGTGTTCTGCGCGAGCAAGATCCTCGACCGACCCCTCATCGTCGAGATGTACATGGGCCAACAGCTGGTCGACCCCGCGACGATTCCGCCCGACCCGGAGCCGTTCGATCCTCTCGAGTACAGCCGCGGTGCCCGACTGCGGGCGATGCGGGCCGAGCGCGTGGCCTCATTGAGGGAGCGCCGCGCTGGCGACGAAGCGAGCCACGGGTCAGCCCAGCAATAGCACCGACGCTGCCGCGGCGATGAGCGCCGGAAGACCCACACGCACGCCCACCGACGAGTAACGACGCATCGACACCTCGACGCCGAGCGTCCGCGCCGTGTCGCGCCACAGCAGGCCGCTGAGGGCGCCGGTGAGCACCATCACCGGCCCCATGTTGACGCCCAGCAGCAGCGGCCACACCTGGTCGGGCGAAGCCAGCGACGCCGAACCGGCAAGCACAGCGGGCAAGTTGTTGGCAGCGTTGGAAGCAATGACGCCGAACAACACGGCGCGCACCCCCTCGCCGTTGCCCGACAGCACCGAGGAGAGCCCGAGGTGCGGCACGGCGCCGGCCACCAGCACCGTGAGCGACACTGCCACCAATGCGGCCTCGAACGGCAGCGCCCGCCACGGCACCGCACGAGCTACCCCAACACACCACAGCGTCGCCGTCGCCGCCACCACCCAGGCCGGCACGCCAATCAGCTCACCGGCCGTGAAGCCCACGAGCACGAACAGCACCACCGGCAGGCCTCGCCGCAGCGCCTGACCATCGACCGGTTCGTCGACCCCGTCGCTCTCGGCGTGGAGATGGAACGCCCAGCGAAACCCGACCCATCCGACGACCACCGCCAACACTGTTGGCAGCGACAGGTGACGCACAAAGTCGCCCAACCCGAGGTCGAACCGTTCGGCGACGATGAGGTTGGTGAGGTTCGACACCGGAAGCGGCGAACTCGCCAAACACGCCAGCAACGCCGGTTGGAACGCAAGCATCTCGGCGCTCAGGCCATGTCGGCGGGCGATGCGGATGTACAGCGGCGTGAGCAGCACCACCGCCGCGTCGAGGTTGAACACCACAGTGACGGCGGCTGCAAGCACCCACAGCCACGCAACCAGGTGGCGCCCACCATCCACCAGCGCTGCCAGTGCCGCGAACACCCCGATGCGATCGAGCAGCACGGCCAGCGGCACGGCAAACGCCAGGAAGAGCAACGGGTCGCGTAGCAGCCGCACGGAGTAAGACACGTCGTGCCAGGGCACGATCGTGGTGGCGAGCGCCAGAATGGCACACGCGCTCGGCCCGGCCCACAGGGGCACTCGGCGAGGGCGAACGAACAAGGTCGCCACGCCCACGACAAGAAGAATCACGGCCCCCACGGAGGCCGCACGCTACCCGTCAGACGAGGGCGGGCACCTGGCTCTGGATCCACTGCTCGAACTGCGGGCTGCTCTCCACGCTGGTGATGAGCGCATACCGCGGGTGTGCGTGGCGGTGCACCACGACGTGCCACAGCCGCTGCGTGTCGACCACGAAGCGCGAGTTCTTCGGCAGCGGCACCCGGCGCTCGGTCGACGGGTCGGGCAGGCGGTTCTCGTCGAGATCCATCAACAGCATGTAGCTGTCGGGGTCGTCGGTGAGTTCCACCCACGTGCGCAGCACCCAGCCCTCACCCTCCGGGTTGAGGCGGTTGTTGTCGTCGCGATGGAAACTGCGGAGCGCCTCTTCGTGGGTGGCGGGCTCGAGCTTGATGATGCGCACCCGGCCAAAGTTGGCACCGATGCTGTCGACATAGCGGCGCAGGGTGGGAGCCTTCTCGGCGTTCACCGTCCACATCGCATCCTTGTCGGGCTTGCCCTTGTCCCAGAAGCCACGGCACTCAAGCTCGCCGTCGGCGCTGGCCAACGGAGCGAAGTTGGTGTCGCCCCCGCTCTTCCAGTCGAAGTACTCCAGGCTCTCCCACTCCTCCACCGGGATGTCGCCCTCGAAGGGGGTGAGCAGCACGAACCCGTCCTTCTCCAGCGACGGGCAGATGTAGTGGTTGGTGCGCTCCGGGATGGCGACGCTCCAGTGTTCGGTGGTGGGCCAGAAGCTCATACCCTCCACGTTACCAAACCGTGACAAACGATGGTTAGGGACCAAAGTACCTGTCGGCGTGACCACCCGTCTTGGGGCGCCCGTCAGATGAACCAGCCCGACACATCGACGATGGCATGGGTGCTGCGTGGCGCCCACAACTCCACGTCGAATCCGTCGCCGGTGCGCACCATCGCCGCATTGGCCACCGGCGCCCCAACCGTGTCGGCGTTGACGTGCGAGAAGGTGCCACCGAGAAACTGGTGATACGGACCCACCTGCAGGTAGGTGGTGGTGTCGAGCACCGGGATGGCGGTGAGGTTGAGCAGCATCGCCTGGGCACACTTCGGCAGGTCGAAGCGACTCGTCACATCGACATGTACCGGCGCCGCAACTGCGGTGCCACCACGTGTGTCGATGGCTCGAGCAGCCGCCATGGGCACCAAGAGCCCAGCCATCGTTGACGGCGCCGACGTAGTGGTGAACCACCCCTGCACATCCACCACCAGATGGGTGCCCACCGTGGTTCGCAGCGCCACCCGGCCGTTGCTATCGACGGGCACGATCACCAGGTTGGCCACCACCTGGGACGGGCGCGAGACGATGAGGTTGCGCCACCCTCCCGCCGACATGCCGGGCGCCCCCACCTGCACGTCGCCCGGGCCTTCGGGCTGTACGGCGACGACGTTGAGCGCGACGGCACGAATGCCTGACGTGGGCACACCGCCGCGACCACTGACCTGCACCGTCACCGTGTCGCCAGCATCGGGCTTCGCCCCGGAGTAGCCCACCACGTACTGAGGCCGGGTGTCGAGCAGTCGGCTGGGTGTGAGTGGCATGAACCTGCCGGCACGGGTGGGGCCGTCGGTGGGTTCGAAGTAGCCGCTCACCGTCACCTTCAACGTCATCTCGGCCGAGTTGTAGAGACGCATCGAGCCATCGGGGGCGAGGGGCACCACGGCGGTGTTGGCCGCGCCACCGGTGACCACATTGAGGTTCGACGACGAGCCGACAGCGGCACCCGGGGCCAGCGCCTGCACCCAGCCCCGGTCGGCAGCGTTCCAGCCTTCGATGGTGACCACGGCCGCAGTGGCGCCGCTCGGCACGCCGCCAACACCCGCCACTGCGAACGTCGAGGTGGTGCCGCCGGGCACCGAGCCCGGGTTGAACACCACGGTAGGAGACGTCGCCGCATAGGCCGCTGCACCGTTCGGCCCTTGATATGCGGCCGTGGGCGTGGAACGAGCGACGAACACCTGGGTGACCCAGATGGTGCCGTTGACCCCCATCGATACGCCCAGGCCCATCTCGGTGTACCCGCCGAGCATGTTGGTGCGGTGCGACGACGAGTTCTGCAGAGCGGTCTGGGCGGCAGCGACGCTGTAGTTCACGGCGATGTTCTCGGCGATGGCCCCCCAGCCGGGCGACACCCCGCTCGACAGACTGCTGTGCTGCAGTCGGCCGATGCTGGCCATGTAGTCGCTCCAGGCCTGTGCCTTGGCCGTGAGTTCGGCCGACATCGCCAGCGCACTCCGCCCGTTGGCCGCGCGGTAATTGTTGAGTAGGTCGCGCATCTGCCACTCCGCGGCGGGCGGACAGGCCACCATTGGGGCAGCGGCATGCGCGGTCGTGGCCGACCCCATGGGTGTAGCGAGTGCTGCCACCATGGAGGCAACGACAACAGCGAGGCGGACGTAGAGGCGTCTCGTCAAGAGCGACTTCCTTCGGTTGCTGCCCGCGCTTGGGCTACACCCTAGCGAGGTTCAGCCGCCGCTGGTGGTATCCGACTCGGCCAGCACCGTCGACGTGGTGGGGATCACCTCACCCGGTTGGGGGATACGAAGCTGCTCGCCGACCTCGATGTGGTCGGGGTCGGTCATGTTGTTGAGCGCCATGATGTCGGCCACCGACACCCCGAACTGCTCGGCAACCACGCTGAGGATGTCGCCCGGTTGCACCGTGTAGAACAGCGGAACCGTCGTGGTGGTGACGAGCACCGTGGTGGTGGTTGTTGTGGTGGCGATGGGCGGCAGCGTGTTCGACACCTGCTCGGAGTCGTCGCCGCACGCGGCAAGCACCACGGGTGTGGTCGCCAGCACGGCGACGAGAGCGATCAGACGACGATGGCCCACGGACGCCAAGTGTATGCGGGTTCTGGCGACGGGGTCGCCGCGCCGTAGCCTCGTGCAAGTGACCACCGTCAGTTTTCCTGGTGCCGAGGCGCCCGCCCGCCAGCACCATCTCCTCATCGGCGGGGTGCGCATTGCCGTGCACGAGTGGGGCGATGAACGTGCAGATCCCCTGTTTCTCGTGCACGGCGGGTCCGACTTCGCCCGCACGTACGACGAGTTCGGGCCGCGGCTGGCGGCAGCCGGGTGGCGCGTCATCACCTGGGATCAGCGCGGGCACGGCGACTCCGGCATGGCCCAGTTGTATGGCTGGGACGCCGACATTCGCGACGCCATCGGCGTGATGAACCACTTCACCTCCTCTCCCGCGCCGGTCGTCGGGCACAGCAAGGGTGGCGCGTTGATGATCCAACTTGCCGACGCCCATCCCTTCCGCTTCAGCCACCTGGTGAACCTCGACGGACTGCCGTCGAAGCGGCCGATGAGCGACGTCGCCGAGCACGAGCGCGGCCGGATGGTGGCCAGCGATCTCGCCGGTTGGCTCGACCATCGGCTCACCACCGCAACGGCAGAGCGCAAACCCGGCACGCTCGACGAACTCGCCGCACGGCGGGCACGATCCAACCCTCGCTTGTCGATGGAGTGGTTGCGCTACCTGGTGAGCGTTGGCGCCCGCCAAGACGCCGACGGCTGGCGCTGGAAACTCGACCCTTCCATGCGCTTCGGAGGGTTCGGCCCGTGGCGGCCAGAGTGGACGTCGTACCGCTTGCCTGGGCTGGGCATGCCATTCCTCGGGGTGATGGGCACCGAGCAAGAGCCCATGGGGTGGGGCACGGTGCCCGACCAGATCAGGCCGCTGCTGCCGTCCGACGGTCGGCTGGAGGTGCTCGACGGCGTGGGCCACTTCGTGCACATCGAGCAGCCCGCCCTCGTCGCCGGTCTGGTCATCGACTTCCTCGGAGGTGGGCGATGAGCACCACGTTCCTCGCCCACAATCGAGTGCAGCTGGCGCTCCATCAGTTGCAGGAGGGCACGGGCCGCCCGCTGCTGCTGCTCCACGGGCTGGGCGAGCAGTCGCCCGCCAGGGTGCCCGCGTGGATCACCTGGCCAGGGCCGGTGTACGCGCTCGACTTCACCGGCCACGGGCAGTCCACCGTGCCCGTCGGCGGTGGCTACTCGGCCGAGATTCTCCTCGCCGACGCCGACACCGCTCTCGCCCACCTCGGCGAGTGCACCGTGGTGGGACGGGGTCTCGGTGCCTACATCGCCCTCATGCTGGCGGGGGCACGGGCATCGAAGGTGCGCGGTGCAGTGCTGTGCGACGGGCCGGGCCTGTGGGGAGGCCCGTCGGGGCCGACCTCGGCCGATTTCGTCGTGCTCGACGACTCGGCGCGCACCGCACCCGACCCGTATGCGCTGCACGAACTGTCGAAAGACCTGCGGCCCCGTGACTACGCCCAGTTGTTCGTGCGACTGGCCCTCGAGCACTCCGGCCTCGACGAGCCGTTCGCTGTGGCCGCGCGGGTGCGCCCTCCGTGGTTGGAGGCTGTCGTCGGTGAGGTCGGTGTCGCCGAGTGCCCTCGCGAAGCTGCCCTCGCCCGCTACCTCCCCTGACAACTCCCGACCCCCCTCCTCCTCACTCACCACGTTTTACGTAAAAGGTGACAGGTAATCCACAGGGTCTGACCTGGGGCTCCGGGTTGTCACCTTTTACGTAAAACGGGGTGTTTAGACGAGGCGGCGGCTGACGTAGGCAGCGAGGGCCACCAACTCGGCGCGGGCACCAGCGGTGATGGGTGCCTGCTCGATAGCCCACACGGCCTCGGCAGTGAGGCGATCGATGGTGGCCTCCAGGTCGGCCAGGGCCCCCGTGTCGATGATGACCTGCTGCACTCGCGCGACGTCGGTATCGGTGAGCACCGCTCGACCCACCAGCGCCAAGACCTCCGCCTGCGCTGGCGAGGCCGCCTCCACCGCTCGGGCCATCAGCGGCGTGGGCTTGCCCTCACGAAGGTCGCCACCCACGGGCTTGCCGGTGACTGCCGGATCGCCGAATGCGCCCATCACGTCGTCGCGCATCTGGAACGCGTCGCCGAGAGGGAGACCGTAGGCGCTGAGGGCAGGCAAGAGTTCGGCGGCACGATCGGGCGCAGCGAGCACCGCACCAAGGTGCAGCGGCCGTTCGATGGTGTACTTGCCGCTCTTGTAACGGCAGATGCGCTCGGCTTTCGCGCGAGTGCGGTCGTTGCGAACACTCCCCACGATGTCGAGCACTTGGCCGATGTTGAGTTCGATGCGCAACTCGTTCCAGATTGCCCATGCCTCACGGTTGGCCCCAGCGAGGAGTTGGTCGGCGAGTACGAACGCGAGGTCGCCGACCAGGATGGCCACGCCATCACCGAAGCGACGCGCTTCGCCCGACCAACCAGCCTGGTGGTGCCGCTCGGCGAACAGGGTGTGGGTGGTGGGTTGGCCGCGACGGCTCGCTGCGTCGTCCATCACGTCGTCGTGGAAGAGCGCAAAGGCGTGCATGAGCTCGAACGCCGCCCCGGCGTCGGCCACGATGGGGTCGGCGGGGTTGCCTCCGGCAGCGGCGTACCCCCAGTGACAAAAGGCTGGCCGCAGGCGCTTACCGCCGCCGAGCACCAGACGGCCGATCTCACCGACGGGTTCGGCCAAGTCAGGGTCGAAGGTGCTCCACCGGGCTTCCTCCACCGCCAACACCTCGGCCAACCGGGCCTCGACGCGACCGGCGATCTCGGCGAGCGAAGCGGGAACGGGAGCCGACGTCACGTCGATGAGGTTAGGGGGAAAGCCGAGGTGACCGCCCGCGCTACTCCGCAGAGCCGAGGTCGGCGACGACCTGCTCGATCTGCAAACGAGCGCTACCGATGCGCTCGCGGCAGAAAGCGATGAGCGTTGCGGCGCGCTGCACATTGGCCGCCAGTACGTCGACGTCGACGTCGCCGCGGTCGAGCTGGGCAAGGATGGAGTCGAGTTCTGCGAGCGCAGCGGCGTAGCCAGCGGGCGGGTTGTCCGGATCGGTGGTGCTCATGGTTGGGTGTCCTCCACACGGCTGCGCGCCGTGCCATCGGCGAAGGTGGTGATGATCAGGTCGCCGGGCTGCAGTTCGGCGCTGGTGCGCACCGTACGACCGTCGGCGGTACGGGTGATACTCCAGCCACGGGCCATGGTGGTGGCGGGGTCGAGCAAGCGAACCCGCTCGGCCAGCATGTCGAGGTGACGCGCTTCGGGCTGTAGCCGCAGCGGCGCCCGGCCCACCGTGGCAACGGCGGAGGTCAGGTGGGAATCGGCTCGCTCAAGAGTGCGCAGGGCTTCGCCCCGCACCCGATTGGCTCGATGGGCCAACCGTTCGTCGCTGCGGCCAACTGCGGTGGCCACCCGATGGCGAATGCCATGTGCCACGTCGGCTATGGCGGCGGCGGCCACCTCCACACTGCGGTCGGCGCGCCGGGCAATGGCCGACCACGCCTGTTCCGCTCGCTGCTGGAACTCCTGCACCCGCTCGACGAGCGCCGCCGCACAGGCCGTAGGCGTCTTTAGTGCCAGATGGGCAACCTCGTCGGCCACGCTGCGGTCGATCTCGTGGCCGAGGCCGGTCAACACCGGTACCTGGGCGGTGGCGATGGCGGTGGCAATGGCCTCATGGTCGAAGGTGGCGAGTTCGGTTCGACTGCCGCCGCCTCGAATGACCACCACCGCATCGAGCCCGGGCGACCGACCCAGTGTGCGAACCGCCGCACTGACCTCGGTGACCGCCCACTCGCCCTGCACACGCACATCGCACACCTGTAGTCGGAACCCGAGACCGCTTCGCTCGATCTCGTGCACGAAATCGGCCCATGCGGCGCTGGCAACGCTGGTGACCACGCCCACGCGCAGCGGCGCCACCGGCATGGGCACGCGCTTGTTGCGGTCGTACAGCCCGCTTGCCACCAGTCGGCGCACCACCTCCGTGCGCTGGAGCGCCATCTCGCCCAGCGTGAACCTGGGGTCGATACCGCTCATCTTCAGGCCCAGTTGGCCCGACGGCGCGTAGAAGTCGAGATGGCCGAAGATGCGCACTTTCAGGCCGTCGGCGAGGCGCACGCGATTCTTCATCAGCAGCGGCTTCAGGCGTGCACGCGACGGGGCGAAGAACTGCACGTTGAGCACCGCTCTGCCGTCGTCGCCGTCTTCCACCAGGCGGAAGTAGGCGTGCGCGCCGCGCTCGCTCCAGCCCTGAATCTCGCCACGCACCCACACACCGTCATCGAAGCGACGGCGCAGCGCGCCGTTGATGGCATCGGCCAACTCGCCGACCGTGAAGGTGGGCGACCCGTGATCGTCAAGGTCGAGGTCGCCGCCCTCGGAACCGAAGTCGAACCCGGGCTGGCTCATGGCTGCCACCACAGCCGGAACGCCGGCGGGCCGCCGCCCTCGAGCGTGAAGCTGCCGATGTCGCTGAGCCCCATCGAGTGGTAGAAGGCAAGGTTCCGTGGATTGGTGCTCTCGAGATAGACCGACAGCCCCTCCTGCCCGGCACGGTGCATACCGTGGCCCAGCAGCGCACGACCCAGCCCCTGCCCCTGCTGCGACGGGTGCACGGCCAGGAACTGGAGGTAGTGGAAGGGTGGCTCTGGCTTGTTGTCGGCGAAGGCCCGCAGCGCTGTGCCGCGCTGCACGGTGATCTGCGCGCCGAGCATCGCCATCATCAGCCCACCAACGGTGGGCGACGAAGGGAACGGCATGTCGGCGGGCCCAAGACGCCAGAGAGCAGCCCCGGCGATGACGCCGTCGGGATCGCGAACCACATCGATGGTGCCGCCGAGCGCGAACGCCTCCACGAACAACCCAAGCCACGACGCCACCGCATCGGTGCGCCCAACCGGTTCGTGAAACAACCACTGGAACATCGGATCGTCGAGAAACGCGGCGCTGACCACCTCGCGCACTCGCACCACTTCTGCCAACGTCGGAACGGCAAGCGTGGTGGCGACAGGCGACCTCATGGCGGTGAGGCTAACCGTGACGTCTCACAGAGAAGCCGACGCCAGGTCGCCAGCAAGCACCGACGCCAGCTCCGACCTCGATCGAACCCCAAGCTTCTCGTACACCTTGGCCAAGTGATTCTCGGCAGTGCGGGTGGAGATGAACAGCCGCTCGCCGATCTCGCGGCTGATGAGTCCGGTGCCTGCCAGCAGGGCGATCTCCCGCTCTCGCCGAGTGAGCGGCACGTGCGCATCGACCGCAACAGCGGCCACCGAGCCAGGCCGCTCGCACTGCTGGCTCCATTCGGCGAAGGCAAGCGCGCTGCGGCGGGCCAGGCGTTGGTTGCTCTTCCGTTTGGCTGCCTCGGTGGCCACCCCGGCTGCCTCGGTGGCATAGCGCATGCAGCCGATCAACGCCAGCTCGGTAGCGGCGGCCAGCACCACCGCAGGGTCGTCGTTGGCCTGGCCGGCCGCATGGTCGGCGAACGCCCTGGCCAGACGACTATTGGTATGGCGCGCCAACTCGTCGAGGCGCTCCACGACCTCGGCGGCACGGTCGCATCGCACCAGCGCATAGGCAAGGTGGATCTCGCCTGCGACATAGCCGATGCTGCGGGCGCTGTGCATGGCTTCGCGCAGTGCCACTCGCGCCTCATTGGGGTAGCCGCGAGCCACGAGCAACGATGCTCGGGCAAGCGCGGCCTCGTAGTCGAACAGAATCCCGGGGCTGTGGTCGGCATCGAACAGACGCAGCATCGCCTCAGCGCGCTCCAGCGAACCTGCCTCTGCGTGCACCCAGGCCAGCCGCGCCAATGTCCAACGACGTTCGGTACTTCCCGCTTGCACCGGGCCCCACCACGAGTAGGCACGTTCGATGAACGGCACTGCGTCGGTGGGTCGACCACGCAGCACCGGAACGAGCGCAGACGAAAAATGGGCGGCAGCATTCTCGAACTCGTTGGTCGACTCGTTGCGCGCTCTGGTGGCATCGCGTTCCGCAGTTGCCAAGTCGCCCATCCATGAGTTGACCACCGACCGGACAGCGAAGAACACCCGCTCCGACAGGTTGATGGCTTCCTGCCCGATCGCTGCGAACACCTCGACAGCGCGGTCGAGCTGCGCAATGGTCTGCTCGAAGTGCCCGGTCGCACCGAGGGCATGGGCTACCGCCAACGCCGCACGAATGAGCACGGTGCCGGGACCATCGTCGAGCAGCGGGGTGGCCATCGCCAGCGCTCGATCGAACTGGCCGTTGAGTGCCAGAAACAGCGAGAGGTTTCCCATCAGGTCGGGGGTCGCAGCTCCGTGTGGACCACTGTCGCCGGCGGGAAACGACGCCGCGGCCGCAACGGTGATGCGCTCCGCGGTGGCCAGGTCGCCGCCGTACCAGAACTCGAGCTGTGCTTGGATCATCGCCAGGGCCCGGCGCTCGGCATCGGTGGTTGCCCGCGGACCCCAGCGCTGAAGGTGTTCCCTGGTCGCCTCAAGCTGGCCGAGTTGATAGAGCGAGTAGGCAAGGTCCCAACCAGCGGCGAACGTTCCGTCGCCCGAGAAGGCGGCGCGCCCAATTCGTTCGGCGAGCACGAGGTCGCCGTTGTGGTACGCCGTCGATGCCGCGGCAACGAGCTGGTCGGATGGAAGGGTGACACCCCCATCGACGGCCAGGCGAGCGAGCTTCAGGCGGTCCGATCGACGACGAGCTCCCGATGCGGCGAGGTCGTTGGCCAGGGTGGCGAGAATGCGACGCTTCTGCAAGTGCGGGGTGGCGGCGCGCAACACCTCGCCGTACAGCGGATGGGCGAGGTGGATCACCAAGCGACGACCATCCTGCGAGGTGGAAATGAGTGCCATCTCCTCCAGTCGCGCCAACGTGTCGAGGTCGGCGACGCTGGCCACTTCTGCACGACCACACGGCTCAGCGAAGGCAATGTGGAGAAGGGGCCACCGATCTTCGGAGGCGAGGTGCGACAACCGGGTCTCCACGATCTCCACCAAGCGAGTCGCCGCCGCCGGAAGCTGCGCCAACCGCAGCAAGCCGGAGTCGGGGCGCTCGATCGCATGGTGCTCCTCGGCAGCAAGGAGCACCTCGCGGATGAAGAGCGGGTTGCCGTCGGTGACATCGTGCAGACGCTCGGCTGACGAAGCATCGAGTCGGGCGCCAAGCAGGGCGGCGGCCACCTGCGCCGTCCCCTCAGGCGTGAGCACCCCAATCTCGATTCGGCGAACCTCGCCGCGCTGCCACAGGTCGATCACCTCACCTGCCGGCAACCGACCCGACCGCATCGTCGACAGCAGCCGCGCATCGCCGCTGGCGACGAGTTGATGGACCAACACGGTGGAGCTGTCGTCGAGCAGATCGATGTCGTCGACGACGAGCAGCATCGGTCGGCCGGCTGCCTCTTCGGTGAGCCGTTGACGGAGTTCGGCGAACAAGGGAGTGAGGAAGCGCTCCGTCGGGCCGAGGTGGCCGAGGAAGACGCCGAGTGGCAGTTCGGCGGTGCCGGTGGTCGCTCGCAACCGGACGACGTACCAGCCGTCGGCCTCCTGGGCATCGGCAACCTCGGACGCAATGCGCGACTTGCCGACGCCGGCTGGCCCGACCAGCGTGGCCCCGCGCGCGAGCACGGCGTCAGCGACCAACTCGACCTCGTGGGATCGGCCTGCGAGATGACGGGGTGTGTTCATCCGGCTACGCAGTATTGCGGAACCGCTGTGGGCGCGAGTGCCACGGAGGGCGACGCCGCACGGCCCTACGACCGAGCAAGAGCGGATGCCTCGCTACGCCCCGAGTTCGCGAACGTTGTCCCACTCAAGCTCGTCGGTACCGAACAGCTGCCCATCGACCGGGAGGGCTTGCTTGCGGCGCAGGTCGTCGATGGCCAGCAAGGGACGCTCGAGCGCTCGGCGGCGGGTGGTGGCCAACTCGTCGAAACTGCGAGCCACGGTGTCGAACTGACGCTTCACCTTCTCGACCGAGTCGGTGTACTTGCCCCACTGCTGGCTGAACGTGCCCAGCAGGCCGAGGATCTCCTGGCTGGTCTGCTCGAGCATGAAGTTGTCGAACGCCTGCCGGATGACCCCGAGGAAGGCGTAGAGGGTGAGGGGTGAGCAGATGACCACCTGCTGACGCAACGCCTCTTCCACCAGCGACGGGTCGGCCTCGTGGATGAAGGCGGCCAGGCTCTCGTTGGGTACGAACAGCAGCACATTGCTGACCGTCGGGCGTGCGTCGGTGGCGGCGTACTCGCGCTTGGCGAGCTCGCGCACGCGGGCCCGCACATCGCGCACGAAGGCGGCCCGATGTGCCGACTTCTCCGCTTCGGTGCCGGCGTCGAGGAACTTCAGGTAGGCGGCCATGGGGAACTTGACGTCCATGAACAGCACGTGCCCTTTGGGAAGCAGGAACGTGAAGTCGGGGATGCCCGTGCCCTCACCCGCGACCGCTGTGCGCTTCACGTAGTTGACGTGCTCGTGCAGGCCGGCGAGACGCAACACATCGTCGGCCATGCGCTCGCCCCACTGGCCACGTGCGTTCGACGAGGCCAGCGCCTCCCGCAAGCTGCTGGCGGTGCCGGCCAGCGACTGCGTGATTTCGGCGTGCGCCTGCAGGCTGTGATCGACCACGGCGAGCTTCTCGCTCGTGGTTTGGCCAAGCTGCTGCACCAGGTGGTGAAGACGGGCAAGGTCGGCCTGCACGCCGGCCTGCACCTCACCCAGCTTGGCGTCGATGAGTTGCTGGCGCGACGCCAGCGACGCGTCGGCCGCCTGCGTGGTGGCGCCCAGCTGCGCCTGCACCAGCGTGACGGCGTGTTCGAGCGCCGCCTGCACGGCGAGATCTCGCTCGCGGGCGGCTT
>DMQJ01000109.1 GCA_003455715.1 Acidimicrobiaceae bacterium
CAACGATCTGCTGCGCCAGGTGGCGGCCGCCAACCCGGCCACCACCACGTTCGTGGCCGGCCCACCGGAGTACTGCGCCGACCCGGCCATCGCCGCCAGCCTCGGCCACCGGTGGGACGGCGTGCACGCCTACAAGCCGGGGGCCAAGCTCACGTTCGAGGCCGCGGCCGCGGCGTTGTTGGCCATCCCGGTGCCCTGACCAGCAGGCAGCTGGTCAGCGGCGTGGGGCCGCTCAGGGGTTGTGATCGGCTTCGCAGGCGGCGCCGTCGCACACGTCGATGAGCGTGTCGTCAAACAGGAACGCCGCCTTCTGGCGACGCACGTCGGGGTCGCGCCGAGGGTCTTCGTGCGAGTCGTTACCTTCTCGTGGTGGCACGTTCTCGAACGGGATGGGCGCCATGCCCGAGTCCCAGATGATGATGGCCGAGCCGTCGTACGGGTAGGCGATGGGCTCGAGGCCCCAGCCCGGCTCCTTCTCGGCCCAGCGGCCGTCAATGGCCACCGGCTGGTGGATGGCGGCCCCGAGAGTGCGAGCTTCGATGAGGGCCGACAGCTCGCTCACCTGGTGGTCGCCGTAGGCCACGTGCAGCAGCACGGTCTTGGCCGGGGTGCCCGGGTAGGGGTCGGAGGTGACGTGGTGCACGTAGCCCGCGCCTTCACCGCGATCAGCAACGTGATGCAGGGCGTCGCGCCGGTTGCGGCCGATGCGGCACAAGCGGCCGCCGGCGTTGCCGCAACGTACGCCGACCCCACCCAGACGAAGTGGCCGACCACCGCGCCCACCAACGCGTCGTTCACCGATCCGGTGAAGGCCGCCGTCGACGCGGTGATCCCTGCCACCGGGTACACCGGCGTGGCGACGTACTTCGACAACGCCTCGAGTGCAGCCACCACGAGCACCGACACGTTGTCGGCGATGCGAAAGGTGGCCGAGGCATCGGCGGGGCAGTTCAAGGTGTTCGACTCGTCGGATCCGTCGAAGAACAACCGTGCGCTGCCTGCCGGCTCGGCAGACCGCTGGATGGACCTCCAGTTCTCGTTCTCTGCCGATGACATGACCAGCGACAGCTCCAGCTCGGCATTGAGCAGCACCACCGACTGGAGTGTGGATCTGTTCTTGGGCAGCGCGAGCGGGAAGTCGCAGACCTCATCGGCGAATGCGGCCAAGAACGCGCTCGACACCTCGACCACCATCCAGATCGGCCTGAAGGCAACCAAGGTCGACATCAGCCGTGGCTGGTTCGACCCGGGTGTCTTCAAGCTGAGCAAGAACATGAACCGCTTCACCGATCAGAAGGTGTCGTGGGGGTCGGTGGACGTGGCTCCGGCGAGCGGCCAGCCCGGAACGTCGATCCGCGCCGACCTGAAGAACGCCAACGGTGCGATCCTGCCGAGCTACCCGGTGTCGTTCGTGGTGGTGAAGGACGTGACGATTCAGTTCACGGCGTCCGAGTCGAGCCTCGACGCAGTGCAGAGTGTGCTTGACAGCCAGTCGGCCGTCGGCGGTGGGTTCCTCTGCTTCAGTGCTTCGAGCTCGTCGACGTCGCACTCCGACGCCTCGGCGCTGCACACGAAGACGGTGGGCACGGTGGTGAACATCAACATGCCGGGGCCGCAGATCCTCGGCTGGTTCATCGAGTTCACCCCGGAGGACACGAGCCAACCGGTGACCGACGTGCAGGTGCCGCCAACCGGGGGCCCGCTCGACATCACGCAGTACGTCGCGAAGCTGATGCGGTACGGCAGCGAGCCCAGCACGCCCGCACAGCCAGTGGGCGGTGGCGTGGCATGAGCCTGCTCGACACCATCTACGCGGGCGTTGGAGGCTCCAACGACCCGTACGCCGGCGACACGTACCGGCTGGTCGACAACAACGACCTTGTCGCCGTGCTGCAGACCCCGACGCTGTGGGGCACCCAGCCCAACAGCACCGCCTACTACACCGGGCCCGCGCCTGCGGGGCAGAACCTTGTCGATGCGATCGGCACGCTCATTCGTTCGGCGTCCTCGGTGGTCGACATCGCAACGCTCGCGCCGTTCCCGGACGGTCAGTTCCTTGCGGCCATCAAGAGTGCATTGCTCGACCGGGCACGGAACAACGTTCCGCTGCTGGTGCGAGTACATGCGGGCTTCCACCCGGCGGCGTTGGAGACGTACTCCGGGGCGTCGGCCGTCGCGAATCTGCTGGCGGCGCTCACCGACGACTTGCCGGCGAACGCACCGTTGACCGTTGCGGTCAGCGGGGCACTGTTCTCGCTGGTGAAGAAGTCGTGGAACCACGGCAAGGTGGTGGCCGTCGACGGGCGGGAGGTGATCTTCGGCGGCCACAACCTGTGGGCCGCCGACTACCTGGGTTACGCCCCGGTGCACGACCTGTCGCTGCAGGTGCGTGGCACCGCCGCCGAGGCGGCGCACGTGTTCTGCGACCATCTGTGGGACTTCGTGGGCAAGTGGTACTCCAGCATCAACCCGGCAACTCGGGTGTGGTCGCAGGTGTGGCAGCAAGGGCAGGTCACGTCTGGCGTGCCCCGCAAGCGACCGTCGAGTGTTGCTCCGGGGGCCACCGGCACCTTGCGGGCAATGCCAGTGGCCCGCATGGGCTACGGCGTGGTGCCGCCCGTGCCGTCGGGCACCGACCAGGTCAGCAACCTGGCCAAGGTGGAGGCGTTCAAGGCGGCGACGACGTCGATCAGGTTGTCGCAGCAAGACCTCGCCTTCTCCATCCGCGGTGCGGTGTCCGACTGGCTCACGTTCGCCGACGAGGTCGACGAGCAGGTCATCGCAGCGTTGGGTGGGGCGCTCGACCGGGGTGTCGACGTGTTCGTGGTGCTCTCCGGCCGGCATGCAAAGTCGGGCGGCGGCAACCCGTACGCCAACCTCGGTGGAGCGGCGACTCGCCAGCTGCTGGTGGAGTGGTTCCGGGCCGTCGACCAGATGACCGGGCCACGACTGGCGGCGATGTTGAGCCACCTGCACATGCGGGAACTGCACACCGTTGCCGGCAACTTCGACCCATGGAAGCAAGGCCTCGACGAGCGAGTGCAGGCCAACCATGCGAAGTGCTACATCATCGACGATCAGGTGGCGTACGTGGGGTCCGACAACCTCTACAAGTGCGAGCTCGCCGAGTTCGGGATGCTCATCGAAGACCCAGCGGCGCTGCAGCAACTTCTCACCTCGTACTGGGGTCCGCTGTGGAACAACGCGCATCCGGTGGTGGCGTCATGAGCGGGCCGATCGTGATGTTGCCAGTGGGCGCGAAGGGTGTCGACTACGTGCACCCGGCGGTGAACCACACTCCGCAGTGGATGGTCGAGAACGGCTATTCGTTTGCCTGTCGCTACGTGGCTCGCACGTCGAGGATCGGCAAGATCGTGACCTCCGCGGAGGTGCACCAGTTGCATGCGGCGGGCATCGCCGTACTGCTCACCTACGAGGGCTCGGCGAACGATGTGTTCGGTGGTGCGCAGGCGGGAGCAGCCCACGGTGCGTTTGCCAAGAGCTTCGCGCAGAAACTGGGGTACCCGCTTGGGTTGCCAGTGTTCGCAGCGGCCGACACCGACGTGACCTCGTCGAACCTCGGGCAGGCAGTTGCCTACATGCGGGCGTTCCACGATGCCGTGCACCCGTACACGTTGGGCATCTACGGCGACACGCTGTTGCTCGCAGCGCTTGCCGACCTGTCGCCGGTGGGGTGGGAGCCACAGGCCAGGTCGTGGTCGCCGAAGGAACCCACCGGCACCGTGCACATCCAACAGCAGGCCCTCAACAAGGAGGCCAGCGTCGATGCCAACCTGGTGTTGGTGTCGGTGCCGGCGTGGCTGGTGCAGTGAGCCCGGAGGGTTGAACTCGACTCGCCACCGGCGGCAGTATTCGACCTGTCGCCGGTGGCGCAGTCCGCGCGCCGGTCGAAGGAGGGAGAGGCGTGACTGGTTCGCTGGCGTGCATGGTGTCGGTCGAGGCGTTCGTGGCGGCCCCACCTCCTGAGTTGGCGGCCGCCGTGCTGATGTATGGGTTGGGGCACACGGTGAACGCCTCGGGCATCGGAGCAGTGGTGGAGACGCCGCAGGTCGTGCGCGGCCTAGCGGAAGCGCTGGGCATTCCACAAGGCCGTGGATACGACGCTGCCATCGCCGCTGCGCCGGCCAACCAGGTGCCCGATGCCGTTGTGGAAGGCATCCTGTTCGCGGAGCAGCGGCTGTGCCTGGTGCGGTCGTGGTCGTCGGGCGGCACGCCCATGGTGCGCCTCCTGCGGCGAGGACGTCACGCGCTGGCGAGCGGCGACCCAATGCTGTACCTGCGCTGACCGAGCACCAATTGGGTAGCCGATGCGCTGGCGTTGCCTCTACACTGGCGACCCGCAAGCGCTCGTAGCTCAATGGATAGAGCATCTGACTACGGATCAGAAGGTTAGGGGTTCGAGTCCCTTCGAGCGCGCTGAGTGAGTGGGCGGCCAGATGGCCGCCCACCTGCGTTTTGCGGTGGTGGGCGTGCGGCTACGGTACCGAGGGTCATCCTGGCTCAAGCGTCCGCGCTCACGTTGTGCTCATGTTTCGGGGTGAGGACACTGCGACCGAACGCGAGACGGCGCGGGCAGCTGTCAGGATTCCGTGGTGACTTCCGCAGCAGCTCCTCCTCCAGGCCAGTCGGAGTTCCGTGAGTTGGTACGTCTGTTGCGGCGTCATGCCGAGGTCCACCTAGATCAGTGGGAGCGATGGAAGGTCCCGACCTCGTTCGGCGAGGTGTTCATTGAGATGCGGCGGTCGCCGAACCCAGGCGATGACCCCGACTCTTTCGACGATCTCAGTCTGTGGCTCTCGGAGGAGTGAACAACGGTCGCGCTACCGTGGGTGCCAGTCGGCGGCCGCAGTTGCACCAAAGGCGTGGTGGTGACCTTCCCGCAGGTCGGGGTTGGAACAGACAATCTGCCCTCGCCGGAGAACGAGCGGACAACAGCCCGCCCCGCGCCCGCACAGGTGTAGTAGTCGTGCGCCCGCGGCGACCGCGTTCGTCAAGACGATTGCGGCCGACCCGGCCGACGCCCGACCCACCGTCGCCACGCCCGCCCGCACACGCATTGAACCGCCGACAACGACACCAAGTCCAAGGAGACGGAGGCTGCTATGCGATCTACGTTTTCTTCAATACGGGGGGCCAGTAGAGCTTCCGGATCATTCTGAGATTGCTTTGGTGGATGATGAGAGCGAAACATCGATTGGTCGGCGCTGAAACGCTACTGACTCTTGTGTTGCTGAGCGCTTGCGGACCGGCTGATGGTGCGCAAGGCGTCGACCCAAGCTCGGTGGAAACAGTAACTCAGAGTTGTGATCTGCCGCCTGAAGCGCCTCTGCCCTTCCCGACGCCAGGGATGTCGGCATCGAATGCTTATCCATGGCTGGTGCTTCAGTTTGACGACGTAGCGACGTTCGATGCATTTCAAGCCGAATTGATCGCCCAAGGTGAACTGCTCACCAGAATCGATGGTCTCGTGACCATCTCAGGAACTGCGGACAAGAGATTTCATATAGCTCAACTGAAGAGGCCGCCGACCGATGCTGGAGTTTGCCGTCTGTTGTTGGAGCTCAGCTCGATTCTTGATGCCGCACCGCCGACAAAGGTCTTCAGAACAAGCCCGGATGTTTCGGCATTCTGACCAGCCGAGCGCCGCAATCGGAAGTCCCATCTTGCGCACGCGCCGTTGTCTGTGCACGAACGTGAGGAGATGGGACCTGACTGTCCCTCCGACTAGCGAGGCGATCGTGGCTGCGGCTGTGGAGCAACCTGTGTTGGCCACCAGCTGTTCCGGGTTGGGGGTGATCGGTGTGCCTGCCACGGTGAGGTGGGTGGGTGTTTGTGTTGGTTCGATCCACAGGTTGTGGGCCAGACGTGCGCTGGTCAGTTGGGGATAGATCGACCGAGCAGACCGCGTCGGCCTGCGACACTCGCGAGATGCCAACGGCCGTCATCCCGAACCGTCGGTTCGTCGTCTCCGGCCGCCGTGCGTCCAACCGTGTCTTGCCGCGGGAGCTTCGATGCTGACGCTCGCCCTCGATGTCGACGGCGTGCTGCTCGACCTCGATCGCAACGGTCGAGGACACTGGACCAACGAGCTCAAGGCCCAGTTCGGGATCGAACCCGCCCTGCTCAACGAGGCGTTCTTCCGACGTAGCTGGACCGACATCGTCATCGGCCGACGAAGCGTCGAACACGGCCTCGCGGAAGCGCTCGCGCAGATCGGAACCACGGCCGACGTCGAGTCGGTGTTGGACTGCTGGTTCGACGCCGACTATGTGCCGATCGCCGACACGTTCGAACTCGCGCAACGAGCCGCACAGGCCGGGTGTCGTGTCGTGCTCGCCACCAACCAAGAACACCGACGTGCTGCCTACCTCCATCGGCGAATCGGTGCGTCGTTTCCCATCGACCGTGTCATCTACTCAGCCGACATCGGCTACCAGAAGCACGACCCGACGTTCTTCGAGATCGCATCCGACCTACTCGGCGTCGACCAGCGCGACCGATCGAACATCGTGTTCGTCGACGACGCCGCGCAGAACGTCGACGTCGCCCGATCAGCTGGCTGGCGTGCCGTGCACGCCGCATCAGGCCAGCCATGGCACAACGAGGTCGCCAACCTGCTCGAGCTACCGCCACGCTCGAGCTGATGTGCATCGATCGGTCACCCATACCAGTCGTCGCTCGGCAGCGGGAGTCGGTCAGCGGACGAGTTGGCAATGGGCGCGTTCGCGGGGACACTGGCGGCTTGGAGTAGGTGCCATCTGGTCCAGATCTCTGGATGGATAGTCTGGCATCGAGAGCATCGTTTGGCCGGTGCTTCGGATGTCAGAGACGTGATGGAGCCGCTGATCGATTCGTATGCCCTGATGGGAAGTGCCTGAATGTACCCCAGCTCCCGCATGGGGCAGGTTGCCTATTTCTCACTCGGATTGGTCTTCGCGACTCTGCTCGCACTTGATAGTGACGAAGTATGGTGGGCGCGTGTCGCCGGCGGAGGCTTGAGCGTGTTGATGGGAGCCTCAATCGTCAAGGCCCTGCTTTCGAGCAGTCCGCGTGATGGTGATTCTCGTGACGCTCGTGATGCTTGAGGGACCTGTGGCGAGCTTGCCGGCGCTGGTGACGGTGACAGTGGAAGGCCAGGCTCCTGGCAGTCTCGAGTTGTCGGGAGGTTGCGGGTGAGCGGGGAGTGGATGCACTCGTTCGTCAAGGCGACCCAGACCGGGTACTTCCGCGTGTACTTCGGTGATCGACCGCCGCTCCGGGACGACTGCTACGAGATCTTCGACGATGGTGATGGGCTGTACTCGGTGTACTACTTCGAGCGGGGCAACTACCGCCCGTTGCTCGACGAGGCTGAAGAGCCGGCTGTTCGCACAACACCGGAGAAGATCGCAGTGGCGCTTCTGATCACGGCACGCAGCATGTACGAAACCCTGGAGCGAGCCGATGAGAAGCGTCGAAGGGCTCGTTCGTAGCTCCTTCCGCTCGAAACGTCTGACTGTCCCCGCCGAACGAGAATCGAGGCCTTCAAGGCAAGCGACAGACTCGCTGCGGGTCCGGACGACAAGGTGGATCTTGTCAGGAGTTTCGTGTAAGCGGCGTGATCTGAGTGTCCCGGGCCTGGGGTTCGGGGCGAGAAAGGATGATGTCCATGTCGAGCAGCAACGAACGAGGGGCGAGGGTGTCGGCGTTGCCCTCTGGGCGCGGATGAGACTCGTGGATGATTGGCCGTCGACACTTTGGGAGTGCCGGTTGGGCCTCGGTCGTGACCTGCCGCGAACGCCAGCAGCCCGACGAGAGTGAAGTGAGCGACCCTCTTCAAGACCTGGCCCGTTCTGCTCCCTCAGTCGAGGAGATCCGAGGTTGGGATGGCATCGAGGTCCCAGACCCGTTGCAGTTCGATGTGTTGCTTGCCGAGCGAGACTCGCAGCAACTCAGCACTGAAGATCAGCTGGGTCGATCGAGCAGTGAAGGCAAGCTGAGCAGCAAGTACGCCGTCGGGGCCGACGTAGGCGCGGCCGAAGTGAGGGCCAATCTCGGTGCCGACCTCGTCAGGGTTTGAGCGGACGTTGACGACGACTCGCTCCCACAACCGCCGGTCACGTGCGAGCCGCCATGGGTCACCCCACCTGATACCACTTGGAAACACCATCATTCCGCACCTGGTGCTCCCTCGTGAGTGCACGGTCGCCGCATGCACCGGTGAGGTGTCACCGTTGCCCCGAAACGCTGCGACCTGCTGACTCACCGGGGTACCCCTGAACGTGAAGTCCGCCAGCAGCCCTCGTTCATCGAACACGGGGTCGGAGTACGTGTCAGGTGTGGCGGACCGGGGGCCATCATCCGACACCGGCTGGATGATCTGGTCGCCGTACATCACGAGCCGGGTTGAGGATCTCGTTTCAGGATACGCCTGCAGCACGAACTGGGTAGCGATGCGATGCAACGCCCACAGCCGTGCAGCGCCCGTGCACGCATCAACCCGATCACGGCCACTCAACGACAAGATACGAAGAAGCTCTTCCAGCATGGATAGTGATGTCTGACTGACGTTCGAGAGACGCTCGAAACTAACTCGCCAGAGTCTGTCTCATCCTGCTTCAACGGCGCCGCCGGTTGGAGCGTGCTTGTAGGTGACAGGATCAGACTATGCCCGACGACAGGCGTGACGCGCCTCACAGTGAGCCCGGGCAGATCCCGCGTGGTCGCAGCGCTGCTCGTGACGTCTCTGTTGTGGATCTGCTCATCGGATGGCCGTTCATGACGATGACGGGTGGATGGCCATCCTCCTCGCGGTCTCGGGCTGCCCGGAGGTTGCGGGTGCGTGTGGTGCGTGCGCAATGCGAAGCCGCCCGCTGAAGGCTGGCGTTCGGCTCGAAGCGAGTTGCTACTGTCCCGCCTCATGCACCATTGCGGCGGAAAAGCACGCTGGCGGACTGCGGCAGTTGCTGCGGCCCTGGTTGCGTTCCTCGGCACCGCGCAGGTGCGGGCCGAGGTGGCATCGCCGGTTGCAGACGTGTGCCCGTCGGGGCGCGCTCAGCCTGGCGAGCCCGGACATCGAAGCGGAGCGACCATCGACGGCGAGGTGCAGCGTGGTGAAGACCTGCGCTGTGTGGAGCTCAGCGATGCAGTGCTCAGCAACGTCGACTTCACGGGCGCCGACTTGAGTGGTGCCGGGCTGGTTCGCAGCGAGTGGGTGAGCTCGGTGTTGGCCTTCGCACGGTTGGACGGTGCCGACCTGGCCGGTGTGTCGATGGTGAAGGTCGATGCCACGGCGGTGTCGGTGGAAGGTGCGCAGCTGGCCGGTCTTGATGCGGCTGCGAGTGCCTTCGACTATGTCGACTTCGCCCAGGCGCAGCTTGGCCGGCTGACGGTGCGCGACTCGTCGCTGCGCCACACTCGTTGGCCGGATGAAGCTCAGCTCTCAGGGAGTGAGTTCGCGGGAAGCGACTTGTCGCACGCTCAGCTTCGCCGGGCCTCGCTGTCGAACGCGGACCTCACGGGTGCCGTTGCCTCGATGGCCGACCTCCGTGGCGCCGACCTGTCGGGTGCTCGCCTTGGGGGTGCCACGCTGCGCTCGGCCGACCTTTCGAGTGCCGACCTCACCTCGACCGATCTCACCGGCGCCGACCTGCGCGAGGCCGAGCTGCGAGGCGCTGACCTCACTGGTGCCGACCTTACCGGGGCCCAGATGAACGATGGCAGCCCACCTGTCGAGTCGATGGCTGGCGTCACATGCCCCGACGGCACATCGGCCGACGACAACTCGTCGTTCTCGACTGGGGCCAACTGTGACAACCACCTTGGCCCGCCACCTGCCGACACGGTGATCGAAGCCGGCCGCACGAATGCTGCCCCCGCCTCGACGGTGCTCGTGTTCGACCAATCGTTCTCGATGGGCTGGCCCGACGGTGCGGGCAGGACGCGCATCGAAGCCGCCCGCGACGCGGTGGTAGCCGTATTGCCACGCATCCCTGACGATGTCGCGGTCGGCTTCGTCTCCTACGGAGGCGAGTCGGAGTGCGGCGTGGTGAATCGCATCCTGCCTGCAGTGGGCACTCGTGATCTCATCAGTTCCACCGTGCAGGCCATCGGCATCGACCCCGACAACGTTCCCGAACTTGGCACGACGGGCACCAGCGGCACGCCCACGGCGGAGGCGTTGCGGGAAGCCGCAAGTGTCCTTCCCGCCTCTGGCGCGCGAACGATCATGCTCGTGTCCGACGGTGAGTCGAACTGCGGAGAAGACCCGTGCGTCGTCGCACAGGATCTCGTGGATCAGGGCATCGCCATCACCGTGAACACCGTCGGCTTCCAGATCAGTTCGGAGGGACGCGCCGAACTGGAGTGCATCGCCGCAGCAACGGGGGGAACCTACGTCGACGTCACCGACAGCGAAACTCTTGCGGCGCGCATCGAGTTGGCGACCCGTGCGATCGCCGACGTGGTGGCGCTCGGCGACTCGTATGCCTCGGGCGAGGGTGCGGCCGACTTCGTGGGCGAGTTTCCCGACGCAAGCCTTTGCCATCGCTCGCCGCGCAGCCTGTCTGCACAGGCCGTCGCCATCATCAACCGGGAGACCGACTCCAACTGGGTGCGGTACGACGCGACCTGTAGCGGCGCGGTGGTGAGCAACCTCACCGAGACGTCCACCAAGGGGAGCGAGTCGGTGGCCCGCCAGTACGACGCGCTGCAGGCACTGAGCCCGAGCGGTGCACGAATCGTCACCCTCAGCATCGGTGGCAACGATGCGAGCTTCGGTCGCGTCTTGGGCGAGTGCGTGCTCGCAGGTACCCCGGGAGTGGTCGAGGCGATTCAGCGGCGCTTCGGAGGCGATGGCGCGATTCCGAGGCGGCCCGGCGAGACGTGTGAGGTGCGCAACACCTTCGACGGTTACTGCAACGAGGAGGAAGCCGAGAACGGCAGCGAGCCCCAGTGCCCAGTGGCAGAGCGGTCCATCCATCGAGGTGAGTTCACCGAGGACTACCTCGACAACGACTTCGGCCCGCTGCTTGCTGGCGCTTACGACGCGATGACCGGCGAGATCGATCGCCAAGCGCGGAACTGGGTGACGGTGCTGCCCGCCGACTCCGTCGATCTGTCACTCCCCGTCACGGTGTACGTGGCCACGTATCCGAAGATCCTCCCTGACGAATCGACGGAATCGTGCAACTTCATCCAGACCAGCGACCTGGAGTGGATTGCCCGTATGTGGGAGAAGGCCAACGACGTGATCGTGGAGGAGGTTCGAGCAGCCAACGACCGTGCCTCGGCCCGCACCGACCTGCTCGTGCCGGTGCGCTTCCAAGTGGTCGACATGGAGACCGTGCTCGATGGCCATCGGTTGTGCGAGGCCGGGCAGGGCGACGGCACCTCGACTGCGGGCGGCGCCAACGCCGAATGGGTGAACGCCATCGCCAAGCGCAACATTCTCGACGAGCAGGAGAAGAACTATTTCTTCCACCCCAACGAGTTCGGCCATCGTGCGATGGGTGTCAAGCTCGCCGACACCGTGCTCGGTCGACGCTCATCGAACGCGGGTGCCCTGATTGATCTCGCCGAGCCACCGCCAACAGTGAACGTTGCCGCGGCACCGGCTGCTGGCGACGAGTTCGTTGCCGGGTCGGCCTTCACTGTGCGAGCCGGCCCCTTCGAGCCCGGCACCGATGCCATCGTTGCGTTCGCTTCCACGCCCACACTGCTTGCGGAGGCCGAGGTGGGAGCGAACGGGATGGTCGTGGTCGAGGTGCAGGTGCCGGAGAACGCCGAGCCGGGCCCCCACCACGTCATCGTCTACGGCGAGCAGTCGTGGGGCTTCGGCCCTGCCTCGATGCTCCAGGTTGAAGTGGTGGCCCCAGCCGCGCCGAGCACCTCCGCTGCGCCGACGACAGTGGCCGCGCCCGGCTCGACCACTCCACCACCCCCTGCCCCGGCAGAGGGTGAGAGTGACTCTCCACTCGTGGCGATCCTCGCGATCGTGGGTGGTGTCCTCGCGTTGCTCGCGGTCGCGGTCGTCGTGCTGCGCGGGCGTGGCCGCGGCCGACCCTCGCCCCCGCGAGCAAC
>DMQJ01000485.1:0-689 GCA_003455715.1 Acidimicrobiaceae bacterium
AGCGCGGCCGACCTGCGCCTGCTGTTCGACCTGCTGGCCGGCCCGGCGGGTGCCTCCGCGGCGGTATGGCGCCTCGAGCTCCCCATCGACGCACCCGAAACGCTGCACGGCTTGCGCCTCGGGGCGTGGCTCGACGATCCCGCGCTGGAGTGCGACGCGGAGATGGTGTCGGTGCTGCAGGCTGCAACCGCCGCAGCCGAGGCTGCCGGTGCCCTCATCGACCGATCCGTTCGCCCATCGATCAACGTCGACCGCATGTGGAAGCTCGGGGCGCGGCTCATTGGCGCTGCGGTCAGCGTGCACGGCGACGATCGCGGCCTCACCCATCAACGCTGGTTGCTGATGGACCGCGAACGGGTGGCGCTGCGCCAGGCATGGGCCGAGGTGTTCGACCATGTCGATGTGCTGTTGTGTCCGGTCACGCTCACACCGGCGTTCCCGCACCAACAGGAACTGGCATGGGACACGCGTTCCATCGCCGTCAACGGCCGCCACCGTCGATATCTCGAGCTGGAGGGCTGGCCGGCGCTGGTGGGCGCGGCCTACCTGCCGAGCACGTCGACGCCTGTCGGCCGCACGGCAGCAGGGTTGCCGGTGGGCGTGCAGGTGGTGGCGCCCATGTACCACGACCGGCGCGCCATTGCCGTTGCCGATGCCCTCACGCGAGCGATCGGCGGGGACGGGGCCCC
>DMQJ01000485.1:897-3267 GCA_003455715.1 Acidimicrobiaceae bacterium
CCCCCCCGCCGATCGTCGCCTCCCCGTGAACAGGGCTGAGTCGCCCCTCAGTGGGGCTGCTTGAAGAACGGTGGCGGCACGTCCACCAGCAGTCGAGTCTTCGGGCAGCTCACCTTGCGACCAGCGTCGCACTTCGGGCAGTAGTACTCGGCCTGGCCCGGCTCGAGCCACAGCGTGGTGCTGCACGTTGGGCACGTCTGCTGCCAGATCGCGCACTCCACGTCGGCCAACCGGTTCGACTGCAGCGGGCAACCGTGGCCATGGCATGTCGGGAAGCGCTCGTCGGTCACGATGGCGCTCTCCGGGCACTTCCCCACGCACACCATGCAGTCGTCGCACGTGTAGGGGTCGATCTCGAAGATGCCGAGGAACGAGTCGGTCTTCGTGAGCGCACCGCTGTGGCACGAGAAGTCGCACGCACCGCATCCGATGCAGCGGTCTTGGCGGACGAGCAGGCTCATCGCGTCGCCGTCACGCCGACGCGCCCTCGGGCACGACCGGGTTCTGCGGGTGGAAGTGACGCAGTTCGCCCATGCACGCGGTGTGCACCCAGGGCGACACATCGACGCGGGTGGCGGCGGTGGTGAGCACGTACGTGCCCTTCTCCGCATTCCACTCCCACCAGCCGTAGGGCACGTCGACCACGCGGTCGATCGGGTCGCCACACTTCGGGCAGATTGGTGCATTCATGATGAATCGATTCCTTTCGCGAAGGCAGGTGTCAGCCGGCCGCCACGCCGACGCGGGAGGCGCCGTCGAGGTATTCCTGCAGGGTTTGGTTGAAGCGGGAGAACTTGTCGACGCCCATCGGGTCGTCGCCCCGCAGGCGGATGTCGGTGGCCAACAGCGCAAGGCTGTTGATCGTGAGGCGACCGCTCGCGCTGCCGTTGCGGAGGATGTCGTCGAACATCGCCTGCCAGGCGCTGAGCGGGCCGTCGAGGAAGAAGTCGGCGAGGTGTGCTTCGTCGGCGGCGACCTCGTCGACGCCTTCGCACCGCAGGCCCTCGAAGCGGACCCGAACGGCGAAGTCGCCGTCGGGCGCACGCATCACCAGTGCCGCCACCATGTCGGCGTCGCCGAGAATGCGGAACCGGTCGGGGCTGGCGTTCATCTCGTCGGCCAGCTGGCCGAAGAACGATTCGGAGTCGATACGCATGGCTGGTCTCCTCAGTTGGCCAAGACGGTGTTGGGGTCGATGCCGAGCAAGTCGAGCGGCAACTTGGTGCGGTGCAGGCGGCTGATGCCAGCCCGTTCGCACCGTGCGAGATAGCTGCTGAACTGCTTGCGCTGCAGTTCGATCTGCAACGGGAAGCCCTTCGTCTCCACATGCTCGACGCCGCCACCGAGCAGTACCGCGAGGGCGGTACCGAAGTCTTGGTTGGTGCCGAACGCGGTGAGGACAGCCTCGCCGTGGTCAAGCGCTTCGTGGATCTCCTCGGCCACATCGGGGTCTTGCTCCACCGCGTAGCGGATGTGCATCGTGCCGTACGCCACGTGACGGGCCTCGTCCTGCATCGCCATCCGGAACATCCGCTTCTCCACCGGCGATGGCGAGATCAGCTCACCCATGCGGAAGATGTCGAGGATGAAGCCCTCACCCAGGAGGTGCATCAGCGCTGTGGCCTGGGTGTAGGTCTTGGCTTCGAGAATGGTGCGCAGCAGGCCTTCGCTCTGGCCGCGGCTCATCAAGAGGCCGCCGCCGTTGGCGAGCGCACGCTTGCGGAATACCTCTGCGTGGCGGGCCTCGTCCATGATCTGGGTGCAGAGGAACATCTTGGCTTCGATGAAGTCGTGGTTCATCCGCCACATCCACTTCGCCGGCAGGTCGCTGGCGATCATCTCCACCTCGGTGAGCGTGGTGCACACCTGGCACATCGCGTGCTCGAGGTCGCTCGGTAGTTCGGGCAGTTCGTTCCATGGGATGTCGCGGGTAGCGCTCCACTGGCGGGCGACGGCCTCTTCGTAGAGTTCCACCACGTTGTCGGCCCACACATCGCTCTTCTTGTTGAGGATGTAGCCCATGTCGGGCGTGTCGGGGTCGACATCGGCACCGCGGGGTGCCATCGAGCGATGCGGCGGGTTGTCGGGCACGTCGCCGTAGCTGCCCACGGCGATGTCCATCATCGTCAGGCCACGCGGGCCGGGCTTGGGCTTCACGCCCCACTCGCTCTTCGCGCCCCGCAACCACTTCCAGTCGAGTGCGGCGCCAATGGGCGAGGTGGTGGGCAGGCCTTCGTACTCGTTGGACGAGGCCGGGTGCTCGGTGACGGTCATGTGCTGAACCTCCGGACGGCCGGGACCCCCTCCCGGCGATTGAGACAACTAGACGCTTTTCGTCTCATCGTTCCGAGTGTCGACGGTCCGCGTGAT
>DMQJ01000215.1:0-475 GCA_003455715.1 Acidimicrobiaceae bacterium
CAGCGCATTGACCACGGGTGCCACGCCGTCGGGGCCCACCCTCAACTCGGTGGCGGCTCTCGGGGGTACCACCGCAGCCGGCGGCGTTGGGTAGCCCACTACCGATGAGATGTCGATGACGGCCGGGTCGGTGCGAGCAGGCAGCGGGCGCGCTGGTGCATCGGCGGCCAGCTGAGCGGCATCCACCTGCACGGTGTCGTCGGCGGTGGTGGCTGACTCGTCGTCGGTGCGCGACATCCACCACCCGGTACCGCCTCCGGCCAACAGGGCGACGAGCGGTAGCGCCACCGCCAGCGCAGGGCGACGGCTCATGGCGCACACTCGAACGAGGCCGGGTTGCGGAGCGACACCACCAACGAGCCAACGCCCACGTTTCCAGCACCATCGACACCGGTGGCGATGATGGTGAGCGGCAGTTCGCCTTCCAGCGGCCCACCCGCGGTGACGACCAGCTTGAAGCGTCCGGCGATGGGGG
>DMQJ01000215.1:659-930 GCA_003455715.1 Acidimicrobiaceae bacterium
GCTTGAAGCGTCCGGCGATGGGGGTGAGGTTGGCCGACTGCGGGCCCCCCGGACCCATCCATTCGGCAACGATCGACCGCACGCTGACGGGCAGGGTGGGGTCGGCCACTCGCACCGTGATGAGCAGTTCGGCCTCGATCGCACACGTGCCGGCCGCGGGGCTGGTGTAGAGGTACGGCCGGTCTGCCTCGACGGTGACCACCGGCGCGGCGATGTCGCCCGACACGGTGGTGGGTGGAAGGGTGCTCGTGGTGGGCACGGTGGTGCCCAC
>DMQJ01000215.1:1177-2856 GCA_003455715.1 Acidimicrobiaceae bacterium
CTCTTCCGATCTCGGTCGTGGTGGTGGCCACGACGCCCGGCAGCGTGGTGGTGGGCGCCGTCGTGGTGGTGACCACTGCAACCTCGGCTGCGCTGCAGCGGAACTCGGGCAAGTCGCCGGCTCGGGCCTCGGTGCGCACCAACGCCATCGGCATCCACGCCGGTTCGCTGGGTCGTTGCGGATGGCGGATCACCGCCCACTCGTCGCCCGTCACCCCGATGAGCCACACCCGGTCTCCGGGCGCCACGGCACCCACCGTGGCCGCGCCCGCGGACGTGGGACACGACCGCAGCGGCACCTCACCTACGACAGTGGCGACCTCGTCGTCGGTGTCGTCGGCGAGCACGGACGTGGTGACGAACCAACCCGCGGCCGCGGCACCGAGCGTGGCGACGAGTAGGCCCAGCCGCCCCCACCAACTCACCCGCGCACCCCGCATTCGGCCATGTGAGTAGTGAAGCAGGCGGGTCGGGGCATGCAGGTGTTATCGGCGACGCGGCATCGCTGCTGAAGCCAGCGAGACGGCTACGGTGAGACGCAGATTCGGGCAGGGAGGGGCACCATGCAGGAGTACCACGCAGAACCCACACTCGGTGGCTACCAGCCGGTGAGGTCGCCCGCCGGCGGCGGCACGGGCAAATCGGCGGCCACGTTGGGCTTAGCAGCGGCAGTGCTCTACATCCTCGGGGTGTTCGTGCCCTATTACACGGGTGGCGGTCAGTCGGCGTCGTTGTCTGACGGCGGCAAGGAGGTGTACGCCATCTTCCTGCTGCCAGGCGCCATCGGCATCATCGCTGCGTTGAAGGCGATGTCGAGTGGCAGCACCACCGGCGCCGGCCTCGCCGCGGGCGCCGCGGTGGGCATGTTCGGTGTAACGCAGTTCCTAGTCGTCTTCTCGTACCGCATCGTCAGCGAGGCCGGCGACTTCGGTGGGGGAATCAACTACGGGATCGGCTTCTACTGTCATGCGGTCGCGTCGGTGCTGGCGCTCGTCGGCGTGCTGATGGGTCTGGGCCTACCGCGTTCCGAGAGCGACGAAACGCGCCCGCTCAACCCGGCACTGTGCGCCATTGGTGGCATCGCGTTCATCGGCGCCGGCGCGGCCATCCTGCTGCCCGAGAACGGGGTGTCGATTCTTGACATCGAGGACGGCCTGTTGAAGGCCAGCGCCATTGCCTGGGCAGTGGTATCGCCCGCCGCTGGCTTGTTCGCTGCAGTCAGCAAGGTGCGGGCACGGGTCGGTTTCGCCGCGGGTGTTGCGCTCGGTCACCTTGGCATGGTGCTCGGCATGGCGATGCAGAACGCCAACGAAGGCAGTGGTATCGGCGCTGGCTTCAACGTCAGCAACGAGGGCCTCTACAACGTCTCCGTCATCGTCTCCGCGTTGCTCGTCGGCGTGGCACTGCTCATGAACGCCCAGGAGGGTGGCTCGGTGATGACCGGCGCCGTCGGTGGTGTCGGCTCCGCAGGGGCCGCTCGCGTGGGGGCCTCGGGCGCCACCGCCTCACCACCGCAGTGGGCCACCGACCCGTTCGGCCGGCACCAGTTGCGCTACTTCGACGGTCGCCAGTGGACCGCCAGCGTGTCCGACAACGGTGCCGTTTCCACCGACCCGCCGGTGGCCACGCCCACCCCACCCACATCGGGCTTCAGCGCACAGATCGGAGGAGCACACGTCT
>DMQJ01000458.1:0-428 GCA_003455715.1 Acidimicrobiaceae bacterium
GCCGTGCAGTGCGGCGGGATGGTGGTGCCCAGTTGTCCGGCGTGTGCGGTGGCCCCACCGCCCGGCGGGGTGGCGAGGGCGCCGAAGACGGTGATGATGACGGCCGAGGCGGCGAGGTGGGCGAGCGTATGAACCTTCACGCCCTGTACAGGCACAGCGAGATCGACGGGTCGGCAAAATTCGTCCGCGGACGCGGCCCGGTAGCCTCGGGCGGGTTATGGAACGCTTCGGCCTGGTCGGCCTCCCCAACGCGGGCAAGAGCTCGCTGTACAACGCTCTCACCGGTGGGGGTGCGCTGGCGGCGCCGTACGCCTTCGCCACGAAAGACCCCAACATCGGTGTGGCCAAGGTGCCCGACGACCGGCTCGATCGCCTCGCTGTCATGTCGAAGACCAAGAACACCATCCACGCCGCGGTGCAGGTGGTCG
>DMQJ01000458.1:622-6326 GCA_003455715.1 Acidimicrobiaceae bacterium
GCGATCGAATTCGTCGACATCGCCGGTCTCGTCGAGGGTGCCTCCACCGGAGCCGGTCTCGGGAACAAATTCCTCGCCAACATCCGCGAGGTCGATGCCATCGTGTTCGTGCTGCGGGCGTTCGTCGACGACGACGTGCCGGGGCCGAGCGACCCGTTGGAGCACCTGCGCGTGGTGGAGATCGAGTTGGCCCTGGCCGACCTCGAGACCGTCGAGAAGCGGCTCACCCAGGCCACCCGTCAGGCCAAGCTCGACAAGGGCGCCGCGGGCGAGCTCGATGCGCTGCAGGCCGCGTACGACTCGCTGTCGCAGGGTCTGCCGCTGTACCGGGCCGGATTGAAGGCGGAGTGGCGAGAGCAGCTGAAGCCGTATTTCCTGCTCACCAACCGCCAGGTGCTGGCCGTGGTGAACGTGGGCGAGAACGAACTGGATCGCATCCCCGAGGTGGAGCAACGGGTGCGCGACGAGTTCACGTCGGCCGGCGACAACGTGGAGGTCATCGGCATGTGTGTGCAGCTGGAAGCCGAAGCCGCCACCATCGTCGACCCGGTCGAGCGCGCCGAAATGCTCGAAGGGTTCGGTCTGGGCGAAGGCGCCCTGTTCCGCATGGTGCGTTCGGCGTACCACCTGCTGGGGCTGCGCACCTACTTCACCACCGGCGAGAAGGAGACTCGGGCCTGGACGTTCTACGCCGGTTCGTCGGCCCCCGAGTGCGCGGGCCGCATCCACAGCGACTTCCAGCGCGGCTTCATCAAGGCCGAGGTGATCCACTGGGACGAACTGCTGGAGATCGGCTCGTGGACCAAGGCCAAGGAACTCGGCAAGATCCGCATCGAAGGCAAGGAGTACCACCCCGTCGACGGCGACGTGATGGAGTTCCGCTTCAACGTGTAGTTCACCAGCGGAGTCACACGTTGATGAGGGCCATGAGTGCGCCGACCTCGCCGGGGTCTGCGCAGCGCGGCAAGTTCCCCAGTCTTGTTTCGTTGAGCGACAAGTTTTCCTGCGCGCGGGTGCAACACATCTTGTCGCTGGTCAAGAAGGAGTACCTCGGGTCGTGGCCGGGGTCGTCGGCGCCCGACCGCTACCGTCCGAACCCACATGCGTCTCACCGCCCGCCAGCTGAACCGGTCGCTGCTCCAGCGGCAATGGCTGCTCGCTCGCACTACCGACGCGCCCGCGGACGCGCTGAGGGCTGGGCTCGCCCTGCAGGCCCAGGAGCCTCCGTCGCCCTACCTCGCGCTGTGGAACCGGGTGGCGGAGTTCGACGCCACCCATCTCGACGATGCCCTCGCCGGCTGCACCGCCATTCGAGCCACCCTCGTCCGCCTGACGCTCCACATCATCCACGCCGACGACTACACGACGATGCACTCGGCGATGACCAACAACCTCCGGGCGTCGCGCCTAAACGACCGGCGGTTCACCGAGCCCGGCTTCACCACGGCCAACGCGGACGAACACCTCGCCGCGCTGCTCGCCTTCACCGAACGGCCGCGCACGCCGGATGAGATCGTCGCCATGCTGCAGCCGCTCGTGCCTGGGCGTGATGCCACGAAACTGTGGTGGGCGTATCGCACGTTCGCTCCGCTGAGGTATGTGCCGGTGGGCCCGCCGTGGGCCTTCGACGTGAAGGACCGCAGCTTCCAGACGGCGCCCACCGAGCCGCCGCGGCCCACCCATGAGGAAGCACTCGGTCGTCTGCTGTGGCGCTACCTGGAAGCCTTTGGACCGGCCACGGCGAACGACTTCGGGCAGTTCGCGCTCCAGCGCAAGCCGTCGGTGGAGACGGCGATCGCGCAGGTGGACGACCAACTTGTCCGGCACGAGGGGCCGAACGGTGAGACCCTGCTCGACGTGCCCCACGGCATCATCCCGACCGGCGACGAGCCAGCCCCGCCTCGTCTGTTGGGCATGTGGGACAACGTGCACCTCGCTCACGTGGATCGCACCCGCACGCTGGCCGACGACATCAAGTCGCACGTGATCCGCCGCAACGGCGACACCCTGCCGACAGTGATGGTCGACGGCCGGGTCGCCGGTGTGTGGCGCACCTCGCCGGAGGGAACAATCGAGGCGCGGCTGTTCACCGAGCCCGCCGATGAGGCAGCCACCGGCCTGGCCGCCGAGGCCGCCGCGCTCAGCGCGTTCCTTGCCACCCGCACCCACGCCATCTACCGCCGCTACGACCACTGGTGGGCGCACCTGCCCGGTCGCACTGCCGTCCTACACTCGCCCACATGACACCCGTCGAAGCCCTCGAGCGCGTGGTCCACTGCCTCGACCGCGCCCACGACACAGGGTTCAAGGCCAAGGCCTTCGTCCGGGCCCTCGACGTAGCGAAGGCTGTCCTGCCCGAGGAACTGGCGGAGCGGGCCACCGCAGGCACGCTGACCGACCTCGACGGCATCGGCGACTCCTCCGCCAAGGTCATCCAGCAGGCCCTCGCCGGCGGCGATGTGGCCTACCTGGCCGACCTGGAGCAGAAGACCCAGGTGCCGCTCACCGAGGCAGGTGCCGTCTACCGGCAGGCGCTCAAGGGCGACCTGCACATGCACTCGCGCTGGAGCGACGGCAGCGCCACCATCGAAGCAATGGCCCGCAACGCCATGGCGATCGGCCACGAGTACATGGTGCTCACCGACCACTCGCCCCGCCTCACGGTGGCCCACGGCCTCAGCCCCGAGCGCCTCGCCCAGCAGGTGGAGGACGTCGCGTTGCTGAACGAGCGCCTGGCGCCGTTCCGCATCCTCACCGGCATCGAGGTCGACATCCTTGAGGACGGCACGCTCGACCATGGCGACGACGTGCTCTCGCAACTCGACCTGGTGATCGCCAGCGTGCACTCCAAGCTGCGGATGGAGGGCAAGCAGATGACCGAGCGAATGGTGCGGGCCATCGCCAACCCACACGTCGACGTGCTCGGCCACTGCACCGGGCGGATGATCGGCAAGCGCGACCCCAGCAGCTTCGACCCCGACTACGTGTTCGCCGCCTGCGCCCACTTCCACACCGCGGTCGAGATCAACTGCCGGCCCGAACGGCTCGACCCGCCCCGGCCGCTGCTGAAGATCGCCGTCGACTACGGCTGCTGGTTCTCCATCGACAGCGACGCCCATTCCACCGGCCAACTGGAGTGGCAACCTCACGGCTGCAACCGGGCCGCCGAGGTCGGGGTGCCGCTCGACCGGGTGATCAACACCTTCACCGCCGACCGCCTCCTCGCCTGGACCCGCGCCGAGTTCTAACCCCAGCCCGATCCGGGTGGCCGTTGGGCCGGGGTGGGGTCGCCGATAGGCTTGTACCCCTATGTCGAAGAAGACCAAGAAGCGCAAGGCCCGTATGCGCCGCAGCAAGGCCAACCACGGCAAGCGTCCGAACATGGGGCGTGGCTGACACACCCATCGCCCCTCCGCCCGCCACGCGGCGCGGCGAGGAGGCCGACGTCTACCACGGCGTCACCGTGCCCGACCCCTACCGGTGGTTGGAGGATGGCTCATCCCCCGACACCCAGGAGTGGGTCGCGGCGCACTACCAACGCACTCGATCGGCGCTCGATGCCCGGCCCAGTTGGGGCTGGTGGCACGAGCGCCTTTCCGCGCTCACCGGGCTGCCCACCACCCTCGCACTGCAGGTAGCCGGCCCGTACCTGTTCACGCTTGAACGTCCCGCCGGTGCCGACCAGTACGTGCTCGCCGTCCGCAGCATCACCGATCCCGCCGCCGCACCGCGCACCCTGGTCGACCCCGCCACCATGGCCGCCGACGCCGCGGTGGCCATCGACTGGTATCACCCGAGCGCCGACGGCAGCCATGTTGCCTACGGGCTCAGCGAGGGTGGCACGGAGAACAGCGTCCTCCACGTGATGCAGGTGGGGGAGGGCGCGGGCACCGACACGGTTCTGCCGCTGCGCATCGCCAACACCCGGGCGGCCAGCGTGGCCTGGCTGCCCGACAACTCCGGCTTCTGGTACGCCCGCTACCCGGAGGGCGACGAGTACCACCGCCACATCCGTTTCCACCGGCTGGGCACCGACCCCGCCGACGACCCCGTCGTGTTCGACCGGCTGGTGAACCCCGAAACCTGGCCCGACGTGAGCGCCCGTCGCGACGGTCGCTACCTGTTGGTGCATGCCCTCGTGGGGTGGAGCCGGGTCGACGTCCATCTGCTCGACACGGCCAGCGGCGAGTGGACGGTGGTGGTGGAAGGCGTCGATGCGCAGACCTCGTTCCGCTTCGACGGCGACTCGATCGTGGGCATCACCACCCGCGACGCGCTCAACGGTCGGGTCGTGCGTGCCTCGTTGTCGAGCCCCTCCGACTGGGCCACCGTGGTGCCCGAGCGCCCCGACACCGTGCTCACCGGTGTGGTGATGGAAGGCGACGACCTCATCGTGAGCGCCAGCCGTGTGGCGGTTGACCACCTCGAGCGGTACGCCCCGGATGGTGCACTGCTGGCCACCATCGACCTCGGCGTCGCAGCCGTGGTCGCCCTCGACAGCGACGCCGGGCGCACCTTTGTGGCCCGGGGCACGTTCGGCGCACCCGTGCACGTCGCTCGTCTCGCGGCCGACAACACGCTCCAGCCGTGGGGCGAGCCCATCGACCCGGCCGTGCTTCCCGAACTCACCGTTCGCCAGGTGTTCTACCCGTCGCTCGACGGCACCGAGATTCCGATGTTCGTGGCCCACCGCGCCGACGTCGCCCCCAGCCCCGAAACGCCTCTCATCCTCACCGGCTACGGCGGGTTCGCCATCGCCTACAGCCCAGCGTGGCTGCCCAACCTGGCGGCGTGGTGCGCCGCCGGTGGCGTGTATGCCATCGCTGGACTGCGTGGCGGCTACGAGTACGGCGAGGCCTGGCACCAGGCCGGCCGCCGCGCCCACAAGCAGCGGGTGTTCGACGACTTCCACGCCGCAGCCGACTGGCTGGTGGCCGAGGGTTACACGTCGCGCAATCGGCTGGCCATCCACGGCGGTAGCAATGGCGGCCTGCTGATGGGTGCGACCATCACCCAGCGCCCCGAGCTGGCGCCGGCCGTGTGGTGCGGCGTGCCGCTGCTCGACATGATCCGCTTCCCGCAGTTCCTCATCGCCCGCCTGTGGACCGACGAGTATGGCGACCCCGACGTGGAAGAAGAGTTCGCCTGGCTGCACGCCTACTCGCCGTACCACCGAGTTGTGGAAGGTGGGCGCTACCCGGCTGTGCTGTTCACCACCGCCGAAGGCGACACCCGGGTGGATCCGTGCCACGCTCGCAAGATGGCCGCCCTGCTCACACACGCCAGCGCCAGCCAGGCCGAGCGCCCCATCCTGCTGCTACAGGAAGGCCGCGCCGGGCACGGGGTGGGCAAGCCCGCCAGCATGAAGGTGAAGGAGGGGGCCGACGTGCTGGCCTTCTTCACGTGGCAGTTGGGCCTCGAAGCCGACGGCTGGCCGGCATGACGACCGTCGTCGAACTCACGGTGGCGTCGCCAGCGGTGCGATGGAAGGCCCTCGGCCTCACCGTGGTGAACGGCGTGGCCCGCGTGGGCGGTATTGCGCTCCGATTCACCGATGCGTCCGCGGGCGACCCCTACGGCGACCCGGTGACGGGTGTGACCGGCTGGACGCTCGCCGATGCGCCCGACCCCACCCTCTCCTCCATCGACGGGTTGCCCACCAGCCACGGCGAGCCACCCACCGACGCAGCCCCCAGCCACCGAC
>DMQJ01000115.1:0-320 GCA_003455715.1 Acidimicrobiaceae bacterium
GGAAGCACGCGACGAAGCCCTCGCCGATCGAGCCGGAGCCCCTGCTGCCCGGGTCGATGTGGAACGGCTCCGGCTCCTGCTGCACGAGGCGCTGTCGTTGGCCGGCGAGGCGCCACTGCCCGGGCGGGCGCCACGTCGTTCGCCGTTGGCCATTCCCGGCGGGTTGTACGGCAACAGCGAGGCCGCCGCAGAGCACCTCCTGAGAGCCGAAGGTGTCACCGTGCTGGTCGACGGCTACAACGTGGCCAAGCTCGGTTGGCCGGCGCTCTCCTTGCTGCAACAACGCGAGGCCGCCATCGGTGCGGCCGAGACCATTGCTC
>DMQJ01000115.1:541-6200 GCA_003455715.1 Acidimicrobiaceae bacterium
TGGGGCACCATGGTGCACATCGTGTTCGACGGTTCCAGCGTCGTGGGTGCGCATACCCGGTCGCGTTTGTTGGTGCGGGTGAGCTTCTCACCCGAGGGTGTCACCGCCGACGACGTGTTACGGGCCGAGGTGGCATCCGTCGACCCCACGCGCCCGGTGGTGGTGGTCACCAACGACCAGGCCGTCGTGATCGACGTGAAAGCTGCAGGTGCCAACGTGGTGAGCAGCGACGCGTTCTTGGCCGTGGCCCGCCGATGACACCCGGCCGGTACTTCATCACACCCCTTCTTCATGATGTGAGGTATGGAGAGCTTGGTCATCTCGTGCGATACCTGCGTCATGGACGGCACCTCGGCCTGCGCCGACTGTGTGGTCACCCACCTGCTCGCGCCGGCTCGGCGCGAGCCCATGGCGTTCACCGATGCCGAACTGCAGGCGGTGGCGTTGCTCGCCAAGGCCGGCATGGTGCCTACGCTGCGGCATCGTGAGGCCGCCTAGTCCACCACCTCCCGCTGTCGATGCCGCGTACGTGGGCGAACTCGCGGCACTCACCGAGCCGTTCGGTGTCACGCACACCGGCGTGGCGCCGGCGGAAGTGCTGCACCAGGCGCGGGTGGCCCTGCGCCAGCGCATCGCCGACGGCATGGCCGACGGGATGCAGTTCACGTTCAAGAATCCCGAACGATCCACCGACCCGGGGCAGGCGGTGCGCGGCGCGGCGAGTGTGTTCGTCGCTGCTCGGCCATACCTGCTCGACCCGCCGCCGCCCGACGAGCAGACGCCGGTCGGGCGTATCGGCCGCTACGCCTGGGTCGATCACTACGGGCCGCTGCGCGAGGCGCTGTGGGCCGTCGCCCGACGGCTTCGTGCCGACGGGTGGAAGGCGGTGCCTTTTGCCGACGACAACAGCATCGTCGACCGCGAGGTGGCCTACCGGGCAGGTATCGGGTGGTACGGCAAGAACGCCAACCTGCTGTTGCCCGGGGCCGGGAGTTGGTTCGTGCTCGGCTGCGTGGTCACCACCGCGCCATTGCCAACACATGGCATCCCGCTCGCGGATGGGTGCGGCTCATGCCGTCGATGCCTCGATGGGTGCCCCACCGGCGCCATCGTCGCCCCCGGGGTGGTCGATGCCCGACGCTGCTTGGCGTGGGTGCTGCAGAAGCCGGGCGACATCCCCGAGGAACTACGCGGTGCAGTGGGCGATCGCCTCTACGGCTGCGACGACTGTCAGGAGGTCTGCCCGCCGGCCGTGCGCTTCGGGCCCAAGTATCCGGCCTCGCCTGTCACGGCCGGCCCGGTGCGAGCGTGGGTGTCGCTGCTCGAGTTGCTGCAGGGCTCCGACGAGGAGGTGATGGCCATCTGGGGTCGCTGGTACCTCCCCGATCGCGACCCGCGGTGGGTGCGGCGCAACGCGCTGGTGGCCCTCGGCAACAGCGCGGATCCGGAGGATGCGAGGGCGCGCGAGGTGCTGGCCAGGTACCGTGTGCACCCAGATCCGGTGCTCCGCTCCCACGCCGAGTGGGCGACCAGCCGGCTCGGTCTCTCGTACTAGCAGCGCCTTCGTGAAGCACCTCCTCGTCACCAACGACTTCCCGCCCAAGATCGGCGGCATCCAGTCACTCCTGTGGGAGTGGTGGCGACGCCTTCCGCCCGATTCGTTTGCCGTACTCACCAGTCCCTACGAGGGCACGGCCGAGTTCGATGCAGCCCAACCGTTCCACATCGAGCGCACGCGAGAGCCGGTGCTCTTGCCACATCCGTGGATGGTGCAGCGCATCAACTCGATGGCTCGCGAGGTGGGAGCCGACCTCGTGGTGCTCGATCCGGCGCTGCCACTGGGCCTGGTCGGGCCGTCGTTGCGCTTGCCGTACGACGTGGTGCTGCACGGAGCCGAGGTCACGGTGCCGGGTCGTCTGCCGCTCAGCAAGCAGACCCTGGGTTACGTGTTGCGTCGGGCTCGTCACATCGTGGCCGCTGGTGGCTACCCGGCTGCCGAGGCAGAACACGCGGCGGGGCGGGCATTGCCCATCACCATCGTTCCGCCGGGGGTCGACACCGAACGATTCCAGCCACTGGACGAGCAGGCCCGACTCGAGGCTCGTGCCACGTTCGGCTTTCCTCACGACGCAGAGGTGGTGGTGGGCATCAGCCGCCTGGTGCCGCGCAAAGGCTTCGACACGGCCATCCGGGCGGCGGCGTTGCTCAAGGCATCTCGCCCGAACCTGGTGCTGGCCATAGCCGGCGGGGGTCGCGATGCGGAACGGTTGCAGTCACTGGCACGCCAGCTCGAGGTGCCCGTGCGGTTCCTCGGACGGGTGTCGAACGACGACCTCCCGCTGCTCTACGGCTGCGCCGATCTCTACACGATGCTGTGCCGCGATCGCTGGGCCGGGCTCGAGCAGGAAGGCTTCGGCATCGTCTTTCTCGAGGCAGCGGCGTGTGGTGTGCCGCAGGTGGCTGGCCGCTCGGGTGGCGCTCACGAAGCGGTCGAACACGAGGTGACCGGCGTGGTGGTCGACCAGCCCGACGATCCGCGGGCGGTAGCCGCAGCGTGGGAGGCGTTGCTCGACGACCCCGAGCGGGCACGTCGCATGGGGGTCGCGGCACGCGAGCGTGCCGTGCGTGAGTTCTCCTACGACGTGTTAGCACACCGCCTAGGCGTGTCATTGGGGGCGCTGGCAGAATGAACCCGATGGAGTCTCGTCTCGTCAAGGCCAATGTGTTGGGCACCGTGGTGTTCTGCGCAGCGATGGCCGTCGCCACGCCGCTGAAGGCGCACACCGCGGCGCAGGTGATGGCAATCGTCGTGTCGGTGGTGCTCTTCGCGGTCGGCGTGTTCACCACGCTGCAGGCCTACGTGTCGGCCCTCGACCGGTCGCGGGTGCACGAAATCGGCGTGGCCAACCTCTATCTGCTCACCGGAACCACAGCCCCGCCCACGGTGAAGCGCACGATGATGTGGGCGCTGGGTGTGCAGGTGATCGTGTCGTTGGTGGCCGCCAGCTTCGGTGTGAGCGGGCTCGAAGAGAACGATCTCAACGCGTTGGCATTTGCCGTGTTGGTGCCGATGTACGGCATTGGCATGAACGGTGCATGGGCCGCGCGGTACGGTTCCTTCGGGCCGCGATTGGCGCCCACCCCGAAACCCTCCAAGCGCAGGATCGAGTAGAACTTCGTCATGGCTGAAACGGCGTCGCAGACCACCACCATTGCAGCTGCCCCCGAACGCGTGTGGGCCATCGCCACCGACTTCGAGCGCTACCCGGAGTGGGCGAAAGACGTGAAGGACGTCATCGTGCGCACGCGCGACGCCGAGGGGCGCCCCGTCGAGGTGGAGTATCGGGCCTCGGCGCTTGGCCGCAGCACCCACTACACCCTGGGCTACGACTACTCGCAGGCACCGTCGGTGCTGGCCTGGCGCATGCTGCGCGGCGACATCATGCGCACCATCGATGGCGCCTACAACTTCTCCGCCACCTCCGACGGGGGCACCGAGGTGCGCTACGACCTCGCGATCGAACTCGTCGTGCCGCTGCCCGGCTTCGTGAAGCGTCGTGCCGAGGTGCGCATTCTCAACACGGTGCGCGAGCTGAAGGCGCGCGCCGAAGGATGAGCGCCGCCCGTCGCGTCGGTATCGACGTGGGGGGCACCAAGTGCCTCGCCGTCGCACTCGACGCCGACGGTGCCGTGGTGGGCGAGGCCCGGCGTGCGACGCCGAAAGGCCCTGCAGCCATCATCGACACCTTGGTGGAGTTAGCAACTGAACTTGGCCCAGCGGCAACGCTCGGCGTCGGTGTGCCGGGCCTGGTCACTCGCGACGGCACGCTCCGAGCCGCCCCGAACTTGGTCGATATCAGTGACTTCCAGGTTGGGTCGCTGTTGCGTGACCGGCTCGGCACCGACGTCGAAGTCGACAACGACGCCACGTGCGCCGCAGTGGCCGAGTGGCAACTGGGTGCCGGGCGCGGCGCCGACGACATGGTGATGGTGACGCTTGGTACCGGCATCGGCGGCGGCATCGTTGCCAACGGTCGGCTGGTGCGTGGCATCAATGGGTTCGCCGGCGAGATCGGCCATATGGTGATCGACCCCAACGGGCCCCCGTGCCCCTGTGGCCGGCGTGGCTGTTGGGAGCGTTACGCGTCGGGCTCAGGGCTTGGCCGACTGGCTCGCGACGCAGCTGCGGCCCACCGACTCGACGCTGTGGTGGCCATGGCGGGCGGGGTCGACCAGGTGCGCGGTGAACACGTCGCCGAGGCGGCCCGGCAGGGTGATGCGGCCGCAATGGAGGTGTGCGACGAGTTCGGACGCTGGGTGGCACTCGGGCTGGTGAACCTGGCCAACGTGCTCGATCCGGGTCTGTTCGTGCTCGGCGGCGGGCTGGCCGCATCGGTCGACCTGTTCGGCGAACCCATCACCCGCTGGTTCGGCGAGTTGCTGTACGCCCCGCATCTGCGCCCGCACCCACGTCTGGTGTTCGCCGACATGGCCGAACGTGCCGGGGCCATCGGCGCCGCGCTCCTCCCAGGCGTCCACCGCCCGTAACCCCCCGACTACAGGGCAGGGGAGAGGTTGAGGTGCCCGTCAGTGGTGGGCGATGTGGTTGCGGCGGGCCTCTTCGATCTCCTGCCACGCCGCATCGCGGCCAGCGATGCCCGCCGTGCTGCTGGTCTTGCCCGGTTCGAGCGCCTTGTAGACCTCGAAGAAGTGCTGGATTTCCGCCACCAGCTGTGGGGTGAGGTCGTCGAGATCGTGCACGTTCGCCCAACGCGGTTCCTTCGGTGGAACACAGATGAGCTTGGCGTCTTCCCCCGCCTCGTCTTGCATGTACAAGACGCCCACCGGGCGCGCCGCCACCCACACGCCGGGATACACCGGGTCTTCCAACAGCACCAACGCATCGAGTGGGTCGCCGTCACCGCCGAGCGTGTCGGGCACGAAGCCGTAGTCGGCCGGATAGGTGGTGGCCGTGAACAGCCGACGGTCGAGGAACACCCGCCCGCTCTCGTGATCGATCTCGTACTTGTTGCGGCTTCCGCGCGGGATCTCGATGACCACGTAGATGCAATCGTCAGGCAACTCGGATGACATACGTGCATGGTGCCACACCCGTACGTCGTCGCAGCAAAGGCCGGGCGGCTCTAGGGTGAGCATCGATGCAGCCCGAGGCGATCACGCCCACTGCGCCTCGGCCCGCCGGGCGCACGGTGTTCACTCAACGGTGGATGTCGATCACGTTCGTTCACTGGGCGGTCGACCCCGACCTGGTGCAGCCGATGATGCCGCCCGGTGTCCGTCCCGACACGTTCGACGGCGAGTCGTACGTGGCCCTCGTGCCGTTCTCGATGGAGCGAATCGGGCTGCTCGGCGGTCCACCGGTGCCGTACTTCGGGTCGTTCCTGGAAACCAACGTGCGCCTGTATGGCGTCGACGAGCAGGGCCGGCGGGGCGTGGTGTTCTGCTCCCTGGAGGCCACCCGGCTCGCCACCGTGGCAGTCACCCGGGTGACCACGGGCCTCAACTACCTGTGGGCGTCGATGTCGATGCAGCAGGACGGTGAGCGCATCGAGTACCGCACGCGCCGCCGATGGCCGGGGCCCCGCGGCACCTCGTCACGACTCGTGGTCGACATCGGCGCGCCGATCACGCCGTCGCC
>DMQJ01000021.1:0-5530 GCA_003455715.1 Acidimicrobiaceae bacterium
ACCCCAGCCACGTTTTACGTAAAAGGTGACAAGCCCCTACCAGGGTCTTGGGCACACCGTTCTTGACACAAACGCAGCGGAGGCGGGCCCGTCACCAGGCGTCACGCCGTCGCTCTGAACGTCCCGACACGACTTCCACTGCCAGGGTTGGTGGTCGAACATATGTTCGTTACACTGTCTTCATGGGTGACGTCCAGCCGTTCACGGTGGCCACTGCGGTGGCGGAGATGGCGACGATGACCCCTGCCCAGCAGCTGGCGCGGGTGCGCGAGTTGGAGGCCGCACAGCGGCGCACGGAGGCGGAGTTGGCGGTGGCGGTCGCCGCACTGCAATCGTCGGAAGCCTTCCGGGATGATGGGCATTCGTCGGTGCGGGCGCAGTTACGTGCCGAGCTGCAATGGGCCGACACCGACATCACTCACCGGTTGCGCACCGCCAACCTGCTCGACGATTTGGCGCCGGTGGTGGAAGCCATGGGTCGCGGTGAGGTGGGTGTCGCCCAAGTACGGGCGCTGGCGCGGGCTCGTGCGAACCCTCGCTGTGGTGAGCACCTCACCGAGCACGCCGAGTTGTTGTTGGGCTATACCCGCAGCATGGAGTTCGCCGACTTCCACCGGTGCGTGCGCCGGTGGGAGCTTCTGGCTGACCTCGATGGTTCGCATCGCGATGCGGAGGCCAACCACGAGGCACGCAATGCCAGCCTGCACGAACGCGACGGTGTCGGCTACCTGTCCGGCCAGGGTGGTGCGCTCGACACCGCCGAACTGTTGGAGATCTGGAGCAAGTTCACCGAAGCCGAACTGCTCAACGACATCGCCGCCGCCGAAACCGCCGTCGGCACCAACGATGGGCGCTCTGCGCCGCTGCCCCGCACCGCAGCACAACGCCGCTGGGACGCCCTGATGGCCGTGTTCCACGCTGCAGCCGGCCGCTCGGCCGACGGCACCAGCCCCGAGCCCACCATCAACATCGTCATGGACGAACGCACCTTCGAAGAAGCGCTCCATGAGATGGGGCTGGCACCCGAACCCACCGCGAGCGTGCCGTTCCACCTGCGTCGCAGTGAAACCTCCAACGGCACCCTCATCGACCCTATCCACGCCGTCCGGGTGGCCCTGTTCGGCTACATCCGCCGCGTCGTGGTGAGCACCAGCGGCGTCGTGCTCAACCTCGGAAGGCGACGTCGATTGTTCACCGGCGCCGCCCGCGATGCCGTCATGCTGCACTCACCACGATGTATCTGGCCGGGGTGCACCACCTCGGCCGGGCACTGCAACGCTGATCACACACACCCATGGCAGTTCGGTGGCATCACCGACCCCACCAACGGTGCACCCATGTGCCCCCGACACGACCGACTGAAGAACCACGGCTTCCGTGTCCACCGCGACCCCAACGGCCACTGGCACACCTACCGACCCGACGGCACCGAAATCGGCACCGCCGCATAAGCCGCGGCGCGACCGCATGGCGTACGACGCACAGCGGCGCGGTGCACGCGCACTACGCTCCGCCCATGGCTAGCAAGCGTGTCTACGTCGATCACCTCCAGGGCATTCCCCTCTTCGCCGGGCTCACCCAGAAGGAGTTGCAGCGAGTGGCGGCGGCGGGCACTGAAGTACACGTGCCAGCTGGCACGGTGGTGATGCGCGAAGGCGAGCACGGCCGCAGCGCCCTCATCGTGCTCAGCGGCACCATGGCCGTGCGGCGCAATGGGCGCAAGATGCGTGAGTTCACCACTGGCGACATGGCGGGCGAAATGGCACTGCTCGACGATCAACCGCGCTCGGCCACCGTCGAGTGCATCACCGACTGCGCCGTGCTTGAGATCAGCGGCGGGCAGTTCAAGGCAGTGATCGACGACGTGCCAGCAATCGGCCGCAAGGTGCTGGCCACGCTGGCCGCCCGCATCCGCGACCTCGATCGCGCCACGTTCGGCTGAGCGCTCACCCCGCAGGGTGCACCACGTGCGCCGTGTTCGACGGGTAGAACAGCGACTCGTGGCCGTCGTCCCAACGGACTCGGTAGTGAGTCGCGTCGCCGTCACCCATCACGTCCAACACCTCGCCCTTGCGCGGCGGATGGCCGAGTTCCATGTTGTCGACCACCACCATGTCGCCAACGACTGCGTGGATGTTCACCGCTGACCTCCTCCTGCGTTGATGCCGGGTTGTCCCCTCCTTTGTCGCGCCGAGCGAGCCTCGCCGCAAGGGGACGAAGGCACTGCACGAAACGGCGCTTTGGCCGTACGGTGATGGTGGGCAAGGAGAAAGGAGGGTGTCATGAAGACTGCATGGCATCGCATCCTGGGAAATGCCCTGGCCGTCTTCGGACTGGCCTTCGCCGTCGCCGGTATCTACGGCGTGAGCACGACGGAGGCCGTTGGCGGCCCCGGCACGATCAAGGTGCACACCGAGTCCGACTGCTCCGGTTCCGACCACGACCCAAAGGTGGGTGACCAGTTCTGGGTCGGTGGCACCGGCTTCGAGGCAGGAACCGTGCGGTACATGGCCGTCACCGACGGCACGAACGCCAGCGACCCTGTGGTGATCGGGCCGGTGAGCGTGGGCAGCGGCAGCTCGTTCTGCAGCGGCCCGTACACACTCACCGAAGGTCACTACAAGACCTACGTTGGCCCGTCGTCTGACGCAGTGACCAACAACGAGAAGACCAAGGTCTTCAAGGTGCTGGAGTGCACGACCACGGAAGCCCCGGAGACCACAGAGGCCCCCGAGACCACGGAGGCCCCCGAGACCACCGACGTGACGGAGACCACGGAGGCTCCCGAGACCACCGACGTGACGGAGACGACGGAGACGCCGTCGACCGACATCCCGAACACCGACGACACCACCACCAGCGTGGAGTCCGAAGGACCGACGACGACCAAGGTTGACAGCGGCACTGAGCTGCCGAGCACCGGCCGCGGCGCGGCGATCCTGCTGACGCTCGGGGTGACGATGGTGGCCATGGGCGTGACCATGCGAATGGTCGCCCGGCGTACCTGCTGAAACCTCGGAACCAACACGCCGCCGACGGCGTCGAACTGCCCATGACACGCACTTCGTCATCGGACACGCAGCCCGGCCGCCGGCGGCGGTTGGCGTTGGGGGCGCTTCTCCTGCCGCTCGGCCTGTCGGCGGGCGCCTGCAGCGGCGGGCTCACCGACTCTCCCATCCAGAACACCACCACCACCACGCCGGAGGTGTTCGTGGTCGAGGGGCGACCCCTCCGCCTCCGCTCCGGTCGCCTGCATCGCGCTCGCAGCCGACGTGGGCACTCGCACATCACCGACCGGTATGCGCTCTGGCTGGCTCCCGACGTACGCGCTGCGCTCGCAGATCACTGGCGCGACCAGGCCGAACTCGAGCACGCCTCCGTCGTCGCCTTTCACGATCTCGCCCGCCGACTCGAGGTGGTCGATGCACCCGACCACCTCATCCGCGGCGCCCTCCACGCAGCGGAGCAAGAAGCCGACCACGCCGGCCGCTGTTTCGACCTGGCCGCCCGCTACCTCGGGGTGAGCCTGCGACCCGGACGGCTGCGGCGACCCCGTCGGCTTCCACGCCCCCGCACCACCGAACTCGCCAACCTTGCGGTGGAAGCGCTGCGTGACGGCGTGGTGAACGAGGGGTACGCAGCGTGGCTGGCCACGGCACGAATCGCCACCACCACCGACCACATCGTGCGCGCCACGCTGGAGGTGATCGCCCACGACGAGCAGCACCACGCCGACCTGTCGGCAGCCGTGCTTGCGTGGTGCCTCGCCGAGGGCGGTGCACCGGTGCACGCAGCCGTGCACGCGGCCGCACATGCGCTCCCCGACCGAATGGTGGCGTGCGTGGTGCCGGCGGGCCTCGATCGGAAGGCGCTCGCCAGCCACGGCTACAGCGACCCCGACCCCGATGGCAGCGCCTACCGCACCATCCGAGACGCCGCGGTTGCCGCACTCAGCACCACGGTGAGCACCACGCTCAGCGAGCCAGCAACAGATCGACGTACCACTGGCCGGCAAACACGGCCAACACGGCACCCGCAGCAAGGAACGGGCCGAACGGCAACGCCGTGCGCCGCCCAGCCCGCTTGACCGCAATCAGGGCCAGGCCCACCACGGCCCCGAGCACGAACCCGAAGAACAGACCGACAGGCGCGAAGCCAGGGTTGAGGAACCCGAGGTAGCCGCCCAGCAGCGGTGCGAGGCGCACGTCGCCGTCGCCCATGCCGCCCCGGCTCGCCCAGTAGATGAGCGCCATGATGGCCAGCGCGATGGCTGCGCCGAGCAACATCATCCAGATCCGTTTCGGTTCGCCCTCTACCAATGCGGCGATGCACAGCAACGGTGCCCCGATGGCGGCCGTGGTGTAGGTGATCTCGCGCGGCAACCGTTTGGTACGCAGGTCGATCCACGTGAGCGCCACCAGACCGGCCATGAGCACACAGAACGCCGGCGTGCGCCACGACCAGCCGAAATGCCACGCACTGAGGCTGAACAGAGCCGCTGTTGACACCTCAAGCACAAGGGGTTCGACGCCGATACTCGTATGGCATTGCCGGCACTTACCGCGCAGGGCCAACCAACTGAACACCGGAACCAGATCGAGCGGACCGAGGCGCAGGCCACAGTTTCCGCATGCCGACCCGGGCTGGACGATCGATGCGCCACGTGGCACGCGATCCACCACCACGGTGAGGAACGAACCAATGAGAAGGCCGGCTACGGCCGCAATGAGTACGACAGTCATAGAAGCGCCGCCAGCGGCGACAGACGGAGGCTAGCCCCATGTTGAACCCCGACCCGATGCTGGTCACCCTGCTGCAGGCCACGGTTGCCGCGGGCGCAAGCGACCTCCACATCACCGTCGGGCGGCCCGCGACTGCTCGCCGCGACGGTGTGCTCATCCCGTTCGAAGGCGTGGGCCTGCTGGAGCCGGCCGACACCGAGCGAATGGTGAAGTCGCTGCTGAACTCGCACCAGCTCGAGGAGCTCGAGGAGAACATGCAGGTCGACTTCTCGTTCGGCCTTGAGTCGATCGGCCGATTCCGTGCCAACGCCTACCTGCAGCGCACCAGCTATGCCCTCGCCCTCCGTGTGATTCCCTTCCGTGTGCGCTCGCTGGAAGAGCTCGGTGCGCCGCCGGCGGCGACGATGCTGCTCGAGCGCCCGTACGGACTCGTGCTCGTGGTGGGTCCCACCGGTTCGGGTAAGAGCACCACCTTGGCGGCGATGATCGACCGCATCAACGAGAGCCGCCCCGTGCACATCCTCACCATCGAGGACCCCATCGAATATCTCCACCACCACAAGCTGGCCATGGTGAACCAACGCGAGGTGGGCACCGACGTGAACTCGTTCCCCGATGGCCTGCGCAGCGCCCTGCGTGAAGACCCCGACGTGATCCTCCTCGGCGAAATGCGCGACCTCGACTCGATCAGCATTGCGCTCACCCTTGCCGAGACAGGTCACCTCGTGTTCGCGACGCTGCACACCAACGACGCTGCCCAGGCCCTCGACCGTATCGTCGACGTGTTC
>DMQJ01000021.1:5741-6477 GCA_003455715.1 Acidimicrobiaceae bacterium
CGACCGTATCGTCGACGTGTTCCCCGGCGAGCGCCGCGACCAGATCCAGGTGATGCTCGCCGGCGCCCTCCAGGGCGTCATCAGCCAGCGACTGCTGCCCGCCATCGGCGGCGGCCGTGTCGCGGCGTACGAAGTGCTGATGGCCAACGACGCCGTGCGCAACCTGATGCGTGAGGGCAAGACCCGTCAGTTGCGCAACATGATCGTGAGCGGCCAGCAGGAGGGCATGCAGACCATCGAGATGGACCTTGCTCGTCTGGTGGCCAGCGGCATCATCGACTTCGAGGTGGCGGCCGACGCGAGCCAGTACCCGAAGGAGATCCTGGCCCAGGCTGCCACCCAACGGTCGCAGCTCATGGCGCAGGCCACGGTGGCTGCCGGCCAGGCCGCCACCACCGGCTCCGGCACCCTCGCCGGGGTGTGAGCACGGAGGTTCCGAGATGGCTGGTCCGGGCAAGCTCCCCTACAAGATTCTCGGTGGCGTCGTGCCGTGCCCGGGCGGTTGGCTGATCGTGCCGGCCCGCCTTGCCGGCGTCACCGTGATCGCCGACGACCCGGAGGTGGTGAAGCGGCTGGCCGACGTGCTCGACTACCGACCGAAGTTCGACTCCGCCGCCATCTGGAGCCCCATCGGGTTCTACGACGAACCGGTCGGCCCGTACCGGGAGTGCGACGAGCAGGCCCGCGACCTCATCGGCTGGCCGCGCAAGGTTGCGGTTCGCGCCATCCCGTCGCG
>DMQJ01000021.1:6677-11941 GCA_003455715.1 Acidimicrobiaceae bacterium
ATCGCGCCATCCCGTCGCGAGCGGCGCTGCGCGCACCCAGCCGCGAACAGGCGCGTGCGCTCGAGCCGTGGCTGACCAACGACGACTTCCGTCGCTTCCGTTGGCTGAAGGAAGCCGAGAGCGAGTTCCAACCGTTCCATCAGCGCACCTTCTTCGCCGCGCATCCCGACCTGTCGTTCGCTCAGTTGAACGGCGACCAGCCGCTCACCTCCTCGCCTCACCAGCCCGATGGGCTCGTCGAGCGGATGAACCTGATCCGCAACAAGCTGCCCGGCTTGGAGGAGATCGTCACCCGCACCCCACCGAAGGGCGCCGCCCAGTTGCACATGCTGCAGGCAACGGCGCTGGTGTGGACGGCACGTCGCGGGGCTGGCCGTGCGGTGAACCGCCTGCCCGTGGACGCCCAGTGGGACACCGCTGGCCTGCGGATGGAGATGGTGCGCTAGACCCCGCCCCCTGGGGGTCGGCAGCGCTCAGGCGCCGGTGGTGACCCAGGAGTTGATGGCGTATTCGCCGTAATCGTTGACCTGCACGATGGCCACCGACGTGACCACGCCGGTCGGGCCGCTGGTGGTGGCCACCAACTTGAAGGTCTTCTGCACGATGCGGTTCACCATGCCGATCTGGCTGTCGGCTGGCAGGTCGACCGACTGCTCCACCCGAGCAGCGAGCACGCCACCGACCAGTTGCACCGACTTGTTCATGCCGTAGCCGGGCGCGACGTACACGCTGATCGCTCCCTGTGGCACGCCCACGTAGCCGGGCACGTACAGGGTGCTCGAGCCGGCGCCCATGAACGACACCTCGATCACGGCCGGCACCGGTGGGTCGGGCGACACGCTCGGAATGAGCGAGGAGGGCGTGTAGTCGCCCTGCACCGCATCGACGGGCGGGTTGGCATCGCCGGGGTTGGTCTCGGTGTATGAGTTGGGCACCATGAGCCGGCCCGGAATGTCGAGACCGGCGCTGCTTCCGCCCGACGGCACGCCGTTCACCGTCACGATCGACACTCCTGCCGACACGGTGCTTCCCACGTCGGTGGGGTCGACGAGGCGAGAGTTGAACTTCACCGAGGGTCCCTGCGTGGCACCGCCGTCGGTCACCACCATGCGGCCAGCGCCACCGAAGATGAACGTCGCGCCGAGGCCCGACACGTTGGGGGTGAACGGCGCGTTGATGGCGTTGAAGGCGGCATCCTGATCCTCGGTGCAGCCGGGGATCGCACCTTGGCCAATGACCACGTTGGCAGGTCCGCTGAAGGTGATGGTGCTCTCGAAGTAGTAGATGCCCGACGCGAAGTACGTGGGGATCGAGTCGTTGATGGTGACGGGGTCGTCGTAGGTGCCGGGGAAGAACACCCTGCACGAACCCGCCCACGACGGCATCATGTAGCCACCCGTCGCCGGGTGGTTGAGAGCGTGCGACGGCAACAGCGGCAGGAGGATGAGGTCGCCCTCGCTGGTGTTGCTCGACGAGTTGATCCACACCGACGGATCGAGCGAACCGTTGCCGACGAATGGGTCACCGACCACACCCTGGGGAGTGAGCGCTCCGGCCTCGGTGACGGTCATGGCGACACGAAGCTCCGAACTCTCCAACTCCTGTGCACTCTTCACCGTGGTGCACTCCACGTCGACCGGCACCGAGAAGCCGGGGTCGGCAAGTTGCACGGCGAGGTGAAGGCCCGAATCGCCGCACGCCTCGTAGAGCGCCGACGGGTCGCTCAGTGCGGCACGGAGACCGCCGCGGGCAGCCTCGGCCGACGAGATCTTGTCGCGCTGGACCTTGCTGGCCCTCACCACCGCCGCGGTGTAGTTGAGCAACGGCAACACCAGCAGCGAACCGACGAGGATGAAGATCAGCACCATCATTAGGGCCGAGCCCTCGTCGTTGGTGGCTCTCGGTCGCCGGGTCACAGCAGCCTCACCGTCTGCACGCACGAAATCGCCTGGTTCGGGCTGATGGTCAGGGAGATCTTCTGCCACGGTCCGCCGTCGATGGGCGTCGCGGTGAACGGATACGACGTGCCGCCGGATGTACAGGTCCACGACACCGGTGCGTACTTGTTGTTGCTCGACAGGTTGAGCTGGGTGATCTCGGCGTCGACGCTCGCGCCACCGGCGAGGTCGTAGTCGAACGTGCCGGAGCGGAACTGCTGGCTCGTGGTGGCGGTGGTGAGGTCGACCGAGTTCTGGTAGGTGAACGGGTCGGCCGCCGGCACCCCGCCGATGCGGGTCTGCACCGTCACGGTGCCACCGCATTCGGCCAGCGCCATGCTGGTCATGGCACCAGAGAACTGGCTCCAGACCGGCAACTGGTAGTACGTCGCAGCGGCGGCGTTGGTGTACGGTCCGCCGGCCGGCTCTGCGGGCACCACACCGCCCGGCGCCACGAGATCCTTGAGGATGTCGCGGTTGTAGCGGTTGTAGCTGGTTGCGCCTTCGTGGTAATCGTACGGCTCTTCGTACACCTTGGTGGCGTCCCATCCGTCGCCCGAACCCCACGACGAGTTGTTGGCCAGGTAGGTCGACTCGCTCGTGCCCTCCCACAGTGTGTAGGGCGAGGTGTAGTTGTTCACCGTGCGCCAACCGTCGGACGCGTCGGCGGTGGTGTTGCCGCCGTTGTAGGCGCTCTCCGTGACGGCCGCCCAGTAGTTGAACGGGGCAGCAAAGTTCTGCGTTGCCCGCCATCCGTCGGAGTCGCCGTCGACGGTGTTGCCGCCGAGGTACAACGACTCGGTGGTGGTCTCCCAGTTGGTGAACGGCGCGTTGTACTCGGTGGAGATGCGGAACCCGTCGCTGCTGTCACCCGTGGTGTTGTTGAGGTTGTAGTAGGCCTCGGTCGTCTCGCTCCATCCGCCCGGCGAACTCACCTGGATGCGGTACCCGTCGTTCTGGTTCGACGTCGTGTTGTTGAGGTCGAAGTAGTCCTTGGTGGTGTTGGTCCAGCTGCTCGGCGAGGACGCCGTCACGCGGATGCCGTCGCCTTCACCGGCAAACACGTTGGCTTTGTCGTAGGTGCTCTTGCCACCGCTGATCGTCGTCCACCCGCCTGGCGTACCGGTCACCAGAATGCGACGGCCGTCGCTCTCGGTGTTGTTGCTGTTGTTGCTGAAGAAGCTGGAGGCCGAGGTCGACTCCCACGAACCATTCCGGAACCGCTGGAACACGACGCCGGTGGTGGCGTACTGGTACGTGAGGCCCGACTGGGCTCGCTGATACGTCATGCCGCTGGTGGCGTACTGGTACTCCTGGTGTGAGCCACGCTCGAAGTTGGTGAGGTGGTAACCACGCTCGTAGTCGTAGTGGTAGCCGCGCACGAAGTTGGTGAGGTGGTAGCCCGCACCCTGCTCTCGCCACAGCGACTGGCCGTTCACATCGGTGCCCACGTATACGCCGACGAACTTCTCGAGGTCGACCTCGAACTGGCGAATGATGCGGTCGGCTCGGTTCCACGACATCTGGTTGTACGAGCTGCCGGTGCCGGCGGGGAGGCCGTTGTCGTCGGGGTGCATCGTGGCCGGTGCCGACGCCGAGGAGGCATTGAGCCGGTTGTACGTGGGCATACCGTCGGTGAAGAAGATGAGCGTGCTGGGCAGCACCTGCTGCACCGAGCCATCGCTGTTGCGGAACATACGGAAGAAGCCGTCTTCGTAGTTCGTGCCACCTGTGGCCGACAGGCCAGAAATGGCATCGAGCAACTCGTCGACGTCGTCATCGTCGAGCATGTCGTAGTAGTAGGTCCACTCGCCGCCAGGGCTGAGGGTGGACGACGTGGTGGAGAAGCGCACCACCTGCAGCTTCACCGGAGTGCCGGCGAACGCGTTGACGAAGGCCGTCAGGCCCGTTCGTACCGAACTCATGTTGCTGCCGATCGAGCCGGAGGTGTCGACGAGCAAGCCGAAGTTGCCGCCGCACCGCGACCGGGTGGCAGCGAACGTGGGGGTGGCCGACACGACGTCGGTGCCAAGCTCGCCTTCACGGTTGGTGCCACCGGCACTCAACGTGATCTGGTCGGTACCACCGCCGGCGCCCGCTGCATCACCACCACCGTTGATGGTCACCGTCACACGGCGGCCGTTCTTGATGTAGTAGGTGGGGTCCTCACCGTCTTCCACGTCGGAGCCGTCGCCTGGCGAGGCGGGGTCGACCGCGAGCGTCACCAACATCACCCACGTGGGTGAGGTGATGCCCGGGTAGTACTCGATGCCGGGCGGCGGCGGATCGACGTCGTGCACCACGACTACTTGCTCGCACTCCGGCGCGCCGGAGCCAACGGTGTAACAGGCGACGCGGAGAATCATCCACTCGTCGCCCTCCTGCACGTACCGGTACGACACGGCAGTGCGGGTGGGGATCGGTTCGGTCTCACCTTCCACCCAGCCGGTCCACACCAACATGAGCGTGTTGGAGCCACTCACGTTCACCCCAGGCGGGCAGAGACTGCCGCAGGGCGAGGCCCCCGGCGACGTGTCGACCTCCTCGGCCGACGCCAGGTCGCTCGGCAACCACACGCCAACGCTGGCTTCCGAGCGCGCGTTGTTCACACGGCCCTCGCTGTTGTCGTTCTGGTTGATGATCACCATCGTGGCCGTGGCCATTGCCGTCACCAGCGTGCCCGTGATCACCACGGTGATCAGTACCTCGGGCAAGGTCATGCCGCCATCTCGAAGGCGCTTCATGTGCTTATACATCGCTCTTCACCACTTCCATGGTTCGGCTGACCTTCCCGTCCGGGCTGGTGACGGTGATCGTCACGAGCTGCAACAAGCCATCGGGGCGAACGGCCCCTGGGCACGTGCCTTCCTGCCAGGTGCCGGCCACCGTCGGCGACGAGGCGGGCACGTAGTACTGGTACGACGCCGAGGCCTGGCTGGACTCCCAACCTTCGGCCAGTGCGGCGGCCTTCACATACACGTCGTAACCGGCGCAACTCTCGCCAGCGCGGTTCACACGGTCGGCGGCGTTGGCCAACACGGTTTCCACTCGGGTGGCGGTGCGACGCATCGACGAGGCCTCCACCGTGGTGAGTGCGGCGAGCATCAGAGGGATCATCGCCAAACCCACCAGCACCACCGCGATCACCACTTCCACCAGGCCCAGCCCGCGGTCGCGCTCCTGTTCGGCGGGCGCAGGTGCTGCGCGGCGGATACACGAATCCCACATCACGCTCGGTCATCGGCTGTTCGGGCCCCAACCTTGAGGCGGGAGAGTCTCAAGACATCGTTGAGAAACGAGAAAACGGAACGAGCCGGGCCCGCAGGC
>DMQJ01000021.1:12145-23186 GCA_003455715.1 Acidimicrobiaceae bacterium
GGGCCCGCAGGCCCGGCTCGCTCAGTGGTTGTTGATCGCTGATCGGAAGGATCAGGGAGTCGTGGTCGGCGCCACAGTGGTGGCAGGGGCGGCGCAGTTGCCAACACCGGTGAGGGTGTAGGTGACGGCCGGCGCCACGGGAGCGGCGTAGGTCCAGTTGGGGCTGACGCTGCGGAGCAGACCCTCATCCACCATGGCCTGAGCCGAAGCGGGGTACGAGCCGTTCTGCGCCATGTAGGCCTCGGCGGCCACTTCGAGGGTCTTCAGGTCGGCGTTGCAGGCGCTCTCCTCACCCTGGTCGGTGATACCACGAACGGCGAACACCGTCACGGTGGCCAGGATGCCCAAGATCACGATGACGATCAGGAGCTCGACGAGGGTGAAGCCCTTGTCCTTGTTCTCGGTGTGGGTGTTCATGTTGCGTGTTTCCTCCCGCATGTAAGTGGTTCCCACTGATCACGTCGTGCCGCCAAGCCGGCTGCCCGAACGCAACAGGTCCATCGGGATGGGGTGGAGGCGGCTTGAGGAATTTCTTCGTCAAGCAATCATCAACCCCGATCGTCACCTCATCCTCAAGGGCTGTTGGCGTCGTACCGATACACGACACGTACTACGGGCACGAGGGAAGGGTCGGCACATGCGGCGCAGCGACAAGAGTTGGTTGGAGTTCGACGATCTCACCAAGCCGTTCCTTGCCCCCGGCTCCGACGAAACCGTCACCGCGGTAGCCGTGGAGTTGCGCGACCGGATGACCAAGGTGGAGCAGCAGGTGCTCGCCCAGTACACCGCCACCGCCGCCTACGCGACGCTCTCCCAACAGGGTGTCGAGCAGGCCCGCGCCGAGGCCCGCGCCGACCTAGACCGCGCACAGAGCACCGTCTTCGGTCTGCTCGACACGTTGCGCTCGGAAGTGAACGCTCGCCTCACGGCACTCGAGAACCGGCCCGATTCGCGGGCGGCATCGCTCACCGGCGACGTGTCGGGCAAGGTCGCAGCGATGGAAGAGCGGATGCGGGCCATGATCGGCGCGCTCGAAGGTTGCGTACGCGAGAACATGCTGCTGCGTCAGCAGGTCGACGAGCTGATGCGTCGGCAGATGGAACACGACGGCTGGCTGGTCAGCAGTGGTAGTGCGTCGGAGCTGTCGTTGCAGTAAGAACGAGGCGTGACTGCTTCGCTGTGGCTGCGCCCCAATCGTGACCGATCGCTGAAACGTCGACACCCGTGGGTGTTCAGCGGTGCTGTCGCCCGGGTGGACGGTGCACCGGCGCCCGGCGAGACCGTGATGGTTCGTTCGGCGGAGGGCGACACGCTCGGTTGGGCGGCGTACAGCCCCGAATCGCAGATCCGTGCCCGAATGTGGACGTTCGAGCCCGACGTTGTGGTCGACGATGCCTTCGTGGCTGCACAGGTGACCGCTGCGGCCGCCCGTCGTTCCGGCCTGCTCTCGGGTGGTGCTACCGACTCGGCGAGGCTGGTGTTCAGCGAGGCCGACGGCGTGCCGGGCGTGGTGGCCGACCGCTACGGCGACACCATCGTGTGCCAACTCACCACCGCCGGCGCCGACCGCTGGCGCGAGGTGCTGGCCGACGCGCTGGTCGCCTTGCCGGGTGTTGCAACCGTCTACGAGCGCAGCGACGCCGACGTACGCGAGCGGGAGGGCCTGGGGCCACGAGTCGGTCTGCTACGCGGTGGCGCTCCGGCGGCTGATCTCGTGGCGCACGAGGCGGGCTTCCGGTACGCGGTGGATGTGGAGGGTGGTCACAAGACCGGCTTCTATCTCGACCAGCGCGACGCGCGGACCGCAGTCGGCATGTGGGCGCCCGGCCGTCGGGTGCTGAATGTGTTCAGTTACACCGGGGCATTCACCGTGGTGGCCGCGGCGCGTGGGGCGGCTTCGCTGCTGTCGATCGACTCGTCGGGGCCAGCACTCGCCACGGCTGCACGCAACGGCGGCCTCAACGATGTCGACATGGGTGAGTTGCGCGAGGGCGATGCCTTCACCGCGTTGCGCGGCCTGCGCGACCGGGCTCAGCAGTTCGACCTGATCCTGCTCGACCCACCGAAGCTGGCCAACAGTGAAGGCCAGCTTGAGAAGGCGTCACGCGCCTACAAAGACCTCAACCTGTTGGCAGTGAAGCTGCTGGCCCCAGGTGGCGTGCTGCTCACCTGGAGCTGCAGCGGGGCGATGACGATGGAGTTGTTTCAGAAGGTGGTGGCGGGCGCCGCGCTCGCCCCCCGCCGCACCGTGCGCATCGTGGGTCGCCTGCACCAGCCGAGCGACCACCCCGTGCCCCTCGCCTTCCCTGAAGCCGAGTACCTCAAAGGCCTCGTGTTAGTGGCCGACTGACGGGTTCTCTTGCACCAACTCGATGAGGGTGCCGAAGCTGCCTTTGGGGTGAACGAACGCCACGGTGGTGCCACGGCTGCCCGGGCGGGGCGCCTTGTCGATGGGGGTGGCACCGGCAGCCACCATGGCATCGAGCGCCTCCTGGCAGTTGGCGACGCGGTAGCCCACGTGGTGCAGCCCCTCGCCACGCTTCTCGATCGACTTGGCGATGGGGCTGTCGGGGCGAGTGGCGGCGGTGAGCTGGATGTAGCTGTCGGCCACCTTCACCAGGGCCTCCTCCACGCCGTCGCTGTCGACGATCTCGCGGTGATGCACCTCGGCCCCGAAGGCCTCCTTGTAGTAGGCGATGGCCGCCTCCAGGTCGCGGACGGCGATGGCGATGTGGTCGATTTCGGTCAGCAGCATGGCCCCAGTGAAACAGATCGACGTACGGTGGCGTCAAGGTGGGCATGCAGAGCGCACGACTCGCCCTGCGAGTTCCCCTCATGACCGCTTGCACATTCGACGACTTCTACCGTGCCCACCACGCCGACGCTGTGCGGTGGGCCGTGGCGTTGGTGGGGTCGTTGGCGGTCGCTGAGGAACTCGCCCACGACTCGCTGGAAGCGGTGCGACCGCGCCTGACCAGCCTCGACAACCCTGCCGCGTACCTGCGCCGGGTGGTGGTGAATCGCGCCCGCTCGTGGCATCGCTGGCACGTTCGAGAGCGGCGCCGAGTGCTGCGTGTGACGGCTGGCCAACCCACGTCGTACACGCAGCCCACCAGCGAGGTGCTCGACGCGCTGGCATCGTTGCCGTATCGCCAACGAGCAGCCGTCACCTTGCGCTTCTGGGCCGATTGGACCGACGAACAGATCGCCGACGCGCTCGGTTGTGCGCCCGCGAGCGTGCGGGTGCTGGTGCATCGGGGCATCGCGGCCCTGCGTGCCGACTTGAAGGAGACCGTGGAATGAACACCCCCCTCGACACCGATCTGCCCGCCGGTTCCGCCGAAGTTGTCGCACGTGTACGCGCAGCACTTGATGAAGTGGCCGCGACAACTTCGTCCACGGCGACGGCTGGGGTGGGCACCGGGTCGGGTGCCCGGATGCCGTCCCGCTGGTCGACCGTGCAGTGGGTGGCCGCAGCCGCATGTCTGTTGGCCGTCGTGATCGGAGGTGTACTGGTGCTGCGACCGAACGACCGCGAGCCCCTGCGGCCTGAAGCCACCGATCCGGCCCCCACCATCCCGGTCCCCACCGACTCGCCGATGCCCTACTTCCTCGCCGCCGCCGACTTTGCGTCCTACAACCTCCTGGAACGGCCTCTTGCGCAGTGGGTGAAGCCGGGTGAAGTGGTGATGGCCTGGGCCCGCGGCGGCGATCCGTCGCAAGGCCTGCTGGTGTTGGGCGTCGGAGCGGGCGGGAAACCGCTCACCACCCAGATGCCGACGATGATCGACTGCGCGATGTGCAACAAACCGTGGTCGATCGCCTCGTTCGGCCTCACAGAGAGCGACCGCGATGATCTGGTCGCAAGCATCGTTCCAGGGTCTGGCCTTCCGTGGGTACTGCCCGTCGACGGTTGGGAACTGTTTGCGTACACCACCGGCGAGGACCCGCTGTCGTCCCTGTTCGAAGAGCAGTACGCCCGGGGTGACGATGGCGATGCAGTGATCCGCATGTTGCATCCGTTCGAAGCACTGACCACGTTCACGCTTGCCGACGAACCGATCGAGCCGATCACCGTCGCCGGTCAGGCGGGGTGGAAGCTCGGCAACACCGGGGCCATCTGGCGAGAGCCGTTGACCGGTGGATGGGTGCTGTTCAATGCTGTCGACACGGCCGACCGGGTGGACGGGTTGATTGCGGCGATCGTGCCCACCTCGGGTGGCGAACCGGCGACCAGCGTTCCCGCACCGGTCGACAACCAACTGGTGCGGGTGGTGTCGGTGTCGGGCGACGCCTTGCCGGTGTTCGACTCGTCGGGCGCCTCCGACCCAGCAGTGGGCCTTCCCATCCCCACCATCCAGACGAGTGCGGGCAAGTTCACCGTGGATGGACCCACACTCTTCGTCTTTGTCGCCCACTGGTGCCCGCACTGCAACGCCGAGTTGCCGAGGCTCATCGAGGGGCTGGCGTCGAACGCGTTCGATGGGGCGCGGGTGGTGCTGGTGAGCACGGCCGAGTCGCCATCGGCCGTGAACTACCCGCCGGGCGAGTGGCTGGCGAGCCGCGGCTGGACCGGCGAAGTGCTGTACGACGCATCGCTCGGTGACGGCGCCGCGGGCGAGTTGGCGGAGGCGTTCGGTGCATCGGCCTGGCCCTACTTCGTGATGGTCAACAGTGAGGGCGTCGTCACCGCCCGCGCCGCCGGCGAGCGCGAAGTCGATGACGTGGTGGAACTGATCAACACGGCAGCCACCGGCGACGTTGTGGGTCAGCTGGTGATCGACGCCATCGACCTCGACTTCATGGTGCTCGAAGGCGGCGGTGATCACGTTGCGACCCTGAAGAAGGGGCCGATCCTCACCTTCGATCGAGAGACAGGCACGCCCACCATCGTCGGGCATCGCACCACCTACGGCGCTCCATTCCTCCGGCTCGAGGAATTGCAGATCGGCGACCGGCTCACGTTCACGACCGTCGACGGCACTCGCACGTTCGAGGTCACGCTGGTGGATCGATGCGACGGCGACGAACCGTGTCCGGCCCGAGACGGGGACGATCTGCTCCTCGCCGCATTCGACCCCGAGTACACCAGCAATACCCGCCTCACCGTGCACGCCACCGAAGTGTTCGACTGAGGGGAGGTTGTGCTCGCAACTGGCGCGCGAAATGGCGTCGGACGCGTGTGATCGCAGCCCCAGAAGCGCTTCCGTCAGCGGCGGAAGGCGTGGAGTTTGTCGCCGACCTTGGCGCGCAGTTCGGGGTTGGTGACCCCGAGGCCTTCCTCGGGGGCCAGGCACAGCACGCCGATCTTGCCCTCGTGCATGTTGTGGTGCACCTGGTAGGCGGCCTCCCCGGTCTGCTCCAGCGCGAACACCTGGCTCATCACCGGGTGGATCATGCCCTTCTGGATGAGCCGGTTGGCCTCCCACGCCTCCTTGTAGTTGGCGAAGTGGCTGCCCACGAGCCGCTTCAGGCGCATCCAGAAGTGGCGGTTGTCGAACTCCATCATGAAGCCCGAGGTAGCCGCGCAGGTGACCACCGTGCCACCACGCTTCACCACGTACATCGACGCACCGAACGTGGAGCGACCGGGGTGCTCGAAGACGATGTCGGGGTCTTCACCGCACAGGTTGCGAATGTCTTTGCCGAGGCGGCGCCACTCGGTTTCGTCGTGGACGCCGTTCTCGTCGAAGAAGTGGTAGTCGGCCGCGGCGCGGTCGATGATGTGCTCGACGCCCATGTTGCGCAGGATCTGTGCCTTGTCGGGCGAGCTCACGACGCACACCGGAATGCCGCCGCCGTTGAGCACGTACTGGGTGGCGTAGGCACCGATGCCACCGGTGGCGCCCCAGATGAGCACCACGTCGCCCTGCTTCATCGCCGCGCCGTTCTTCGACACGAGCATGCGGTACGACGTGCTGTTGCACAGGGCGTTGACCGCGGCCTCCTCCCAGGTGAGGTGCTCGGGCTTGGGCATCAGCGAGTTGGCCTTCACCACGGCCAGGTCGGCGAGGCCACCGAAGTTGGTCTCGTAACCCCAGATGCGCTGGTTGGCGGCCATCATCGAGTCGTTGTGGGCGGTGGGGTCTTGGTCGTCGACGTGGTTGCAGTGCACCGTCACCCGGTCGCCCGGCTTCCAGTTGCGCACGGCCGAGCCGACCCGTAGCACCACACCCGAGGCGTCGCTGCCCACCACGTGATACGGCAGGTCGTGGCGCTGCGCCCACGAGCTCTCACGGGCCAGGCGCGACAACGCGCCGAACGTGCTGATGGGCTCGAAGATGCTGGTCCAGACGGTGTTGAAGTTGATGCTGCTGGCCATGACCGCCAGGTACACCTCGTCGGGTGCCAGCTCGGGTGTGGGCACCTCGCCCACGTGGATGCTCTGGCGAGGATCCTTCTCTTTCGACGGCGTGCCCTTCCACATGTCCTGCTCCGCTTTCAGCACGTGAGCAGCCCGATACGAGTCGGGGAGGGGCAGGTTGGCGATGTCGTCAGCGGACGCGCCGCTCTGGATGGCGTCGAGGATCTCCTGCATGCGCCGATGTTACTGATGGGTAGGCGGGCCGGACGAAACCGGCCCGCCTCCCCATCACCTCGAACTCAGCGGAGAGCAGCGGGTCGCCGGCGGCGGGCAATCAGCAGGCCGAACAGACCCACACCCACCAGCAGCGACGCCACTGGCAACCAACCAAGGCTGTCGGCACCCGTCTCCGGGATCGTGCCACCACTACGCACCTGAATCACCGCCACCGCCGACGCAACAGCAGTCGCCGTCACCACCACCGGAACCTGCTCCACACGAGCCAACTCCGCCGGATCCAACTCCTCGACGTCGACAATGCCGGTGAACACACCCGTATTCGTGATGGTGCCGCTCGCACCGGTGGCCACTGTGGTGGTGATCTGAATCGGCGGCGCCGTCTCACCCACCGCCAACACCGACCCGTACTCACACACCACCGGATCAACCGCATTACACGTCCAACCTGGTGCATTGATCGAGATCAGGTTCAAACCAGCCGGCAGATCATCCACCAACGTCGTCCCCGCCAACACCGTCGACGGACCCTCATTCGTCACCGTCAACGTGAACACCACCGACCCGCCAATCGCCACCGGACCCACCGCATTCGACGTCTTCGTCGCCGACATCGACGCCTCACGCACCACCGGAGTGATCTCGCAATCCACGTTCGAGTAAGCGACCGTCTCCGACTCGGTGTCGGCCACGCCGACACACCCGTCTTCATCGGTCAACGGATCACTGTCGGAGTCGATCGACGCAGCGTTCAGATAGTCACCCGACTCCGCGTCAGCAGCAACACGAGCCTGCGCCGTCACCGTCACCGAATCGCCTGGATTGGCCAGGTCGGCCTCAGCAATCACGCACTGCAGGTCGGCGCCTGAAGCCGACACCGACGCACACGGACCCGTCACCGAGCCCTCCACCCACGACCAGCCCTCCGGCAACTCGTCGCGGAGCATCACATCGCCAGTAAGGAACCCGACCTCATTGGTCACCTCGAACGTGTACGTGATCGGCGCACCACCCGCCACCGCCACCGCACCACCATCCGACTTGTCGATCGACAAATCAGCAGGCTTGTCGTCATTCATGATGCTGCACGACCAACCCCACGACGGGTCGATCGTGAGGTCGACCTCACCGGGAGTCGACGCGGGGCGCTGTGTGCGCTGGGGTCGATCGCCAAAGGGTTCGACCGACTCAGGGTTGAGGAAGTCGTCGAGGAAGTCGAAGCCTTCGCACTGGAAGTCGCCGGGCGTGTAGTTGTCGTTGGCATCCTCCACGAGCGTGTACTCACCCGCCACCACCAGGGTGGGCGTGTCGTTCGTGACCGTGCGCTCCACTTCGCCACCGGGCTGGAGCAGCGAGAAGGTGAAGTCGTCGGGTTCGGCGTTGCCACCGTCGTCGTCAATGACACCCTTGTCGACGTAGACGGCCCCAAGGTCGAGGCAGTCGTACGACATCCCCACACCTCGCGGGATGGGGAACCCTTCCGGGATCTCCACCACCTTCTGCAGGCGCTGGCGGGACTCGACAGAGGTGGGCTCACCAGGGAAGAAGAAGATCGGGAACGAACCGTCGCTTGCGAAGATGTCGGCCCAGATCACCACATTGAACGCGCCGCCGGGGACTCCGTCGCTGCTCTCAATGTCGGGAACAACGGTCAGGTCGGGACACGTCCCGAAGAAGCCCTCCTCGACATCGGCCAGGTAGGTGACCCGCACGTGGAACACGTGCGTGTCGTCGGGGCTCAGTACGCCCGTGGCCCCGAACCCACTCTCAGTGTCAAGGTCGACCTCGTAGTCGACGTTCTCAACGCCACCCTCCACGGAGAGCAACTCGATGGCGGTGGCGTCAACCCCAATCGTGAGCGGGAACAGAGGGTCGACGAGAACGTAGGGGCCGGCGAGGACGTCGCTGCCGTCCGGGTTCGACAGGTTGCTGACCGTGATGTCGAAGTCGACCACGATGCCATCCGTGCCCACATACGTGTACCCCACGACTTCCTTGTCGACGAGGATGTTCGGGTTCGGGCCGTCGACGCACGCCGACGACATCTCCAGCGGCCGCTTCGGTCCGAGATCGGTGAGCCATTGCTGTCCGCCAACCGTGAGGTAGACGTAGTTCAGCAGGCCGTGCTCGTTCAACGGCCCGCCATCGAACTCGCAGTACCAGCCGACGTCGGTGGGACTGTCTTCGAGTTCCTCGAGGTCGGGGAGGGTGAAGTTGATGCTGACCGTGTAGCTGTGCGTCTGTCCGGCACCGATCGCCTCATCAAGGGCAAGTTCCACCATCCCGGTCCACGGGTCGACCACCGCGGGCAGGTCGTCGCCCTGCGAGTACGAGACCGAAACGATCTCGAAGATCGGAGCGAAGTTGGGCTCGTCGACGAGGTCGTACGTGGCATATCCATCGCCGTCGTTGTGGACGGTGATGCCGTACACCTGGGTCCACGTGCCATCGCCGTTGTCGGTCGGGCCGCCAAAGGGCTCTTTCTCCACCTCGAGGTCAGCTGCGGGCAGGTCGGTGCACACGTAGTCGGAGGCGTAGATGTTGTCGCCGTAGCGCACCATCGCGGTGTTACCGAGGCCGGTCGCACCGTCACTCAGGATCATGCACTCAAGGTCGTCGAGGGGCAGGTTCGGTTCCATCGTGACGACGGCGCTGATGGTCCAGGTTTTCGTCTCGCCGCTGTCCAGACCGAAGCCGTCGGCAAGGTCGGTCTCCGCTTGGCCATCCCACCCGTCGACGAGATCGGAGCCGGAGACGACGATGTCGCTCAACGAGACGCCCAGCGGAAGCGAGACCACGTCGGTGAGGGTGAGCGACCCCAGTGATCCGCCGAGCGGGTTGTACGCCGAGATCTCCCAGACCACGGCGTACTCCCCGGGGGTGTCGGTGGCGGCGAACTCGGCAACCGTCTTGCTGACCGACACGCCACGCACGTTGTAGACGGTGCAGTCGACCTCCATACCGGGCTCGGTTTCGAACGTGAAGGAGTCGCTATCGACGACGTACACGAAGAGGTCGCCGTCGGTGGCCGCACAGTTGACATCGTCGAGCACCCAGCCAGCGGGGCCGTCTTCTTCGATCACCACCTGGCCGGCAGACACCCACAGCGTCCCGACCACCGCCGCCATGTCGCCCGGCCGTGAGGCCACCACTTGCATCGACTGGGTGCCGGAGGTGAACTCGAAGATCGGTGCCGGCTCGACGTCGAGGTTCACCTGCTTGAAGATGTTCACTTGCACAAGGGGCTCGTTGGAGGCACGGCAGAAGAGCCGATCGCCGGCCTTGGCCGCCACATCGACCGAGTTGCCATCGCCGTAGTAGGTGACGATGTACTCCCCGTCGATCGTGAACTTGTCGCACACGAGCTCCACGTCGTAGCCCTCGACCAGTTCGGTGAGCTGGTGCTCGCCCGGCACGAGCGTGCCCGAGTACGTCTCGCCGGTCGGCACGTCGAACGTGGCTTCCGACTCGCCGTCCCAGTAGAACGTGGCGAACTCGGGTTGCTCTTCCTCCGGCATCGACCACGACTTGGTGATGTCGAAGTACACGCCAAGTGTGTTCACTGCCTCACACTCGTAGCGCTCACCCAGCTCCACCTCGAAGCTGCTGGGGTCGATGTCGCCACCGGGGCCGGTGCAGATGAGCGAGTCCTCGAACCACAGATCATTGGCGTTCTCTTCGAGCGAGTACGTGCCAGCGTCGAGGTACAACGTGCGCACGCCGATGCCATCGACGCCGTTGGGACCGGGGAACGTCTCCACGGTCACCGTGTCTGACTCCTCGCCGACCTCTCCGAGGATGAACGGGAACTCGCCGGTGCCGCCGTTGCTGGTCTTGGTGATCACCAACTCGGCCATTGGGCTCACCGTGAGCACACAGTCGACACCCTGTGCGACACCGCCGTCGAAGGTGAACGTGCGGCTGTTCGGTGCACTGGAGCTGGCGGCCGTGCCACCCGCGCACTCGAAGGAGTCGATGTGCAGGTGAACCGGCACACCGAAGTCGACCATGTAGGTGGTGCCGTCGACCAACGGGGTCGTCGCTGTGGTGGAGGGCGTCTCGTCGGTGAGCGTGCCTTGTTCCAGCCCCGAGGAGAGGGTGTTGAGGTACCACGGGATGCTGAAGTCTGTGCCGACCGGCGCATTCACCGCCACCGTGAGCGGACCCTCACACTCTTCGATCGCCGCCGCGCAGAGAACGGCGGGCGCTGGTGGGCGGGCCTCCACCATGGAGGTGGTGAGCACCACCGGCGTCGCAAGCAAGCCCGCAGCCAAAGCGCGAACCAGGCGTGTGGTCATGGTCATCGTTCTCTCCCGTCCGACGTGTGTGGCGAACGTAGCTCACACATCGATGACCGAGCGATGATTCGAACGACCTATTCGTGGATGGAGCCGACGGCGCCCCTACATGAGCGGCCGCCGACGGCGCCCGAGCAGCAGTGCCGCAACACCAGCGACGACCAGCAGCGACGCCACCGGCAACCAACCAAGGCTGTCGGCA
>DMQJ01000251.1:0-226 GCA_003455715.1 Acidimicrobiaceae bacterium
CCCCGCCCCGCCGCCCCCCTCCGCGCCCGCGACGCCGGCCTCGGCCGCCGCACCACTGATTCCGAGTAGCGGTACGGCAACACCCGCGCTCGCCGGTATTCCGAGCGCCACGGCTGGCACGACGCCGGAACGTTCGATTACTGCGCGTGGACCAGCACCGCCGAGCGGGTAACGGACCCCTGCCGTCGCTACGAAAAGGTCCTCGGCACGGTGACGCGGCCCACGC
>DMQJ01000251.1:497-1113 GCA_003455715.1 Acidimicrobiaceae bacterium
GGGCGATCGCGAGGTAGCTGGGGCCGACCCTGAGCGGCACGTCGAGTGCCGTGAAGCCGGTGGTGTGGGCGATGCGCTCGATGTTCGCGAGGTCGGGGTGGAACTCGGCGGGGCGGGTGTGTGTCGTGCCCGTCGCTCGGTGAACCGGTCCTCGATCCCCGGCAGATCGCTCGCCGCTGCGATCGCCCACCACGTCGCCCAGTCGATCTCGGCCGATGGTTGCACGGGGTGGTACTGCTCGCTGGTGACGTCGATGATGGCGAGCCATCCGCCAGGCCGGAGCACGTGGCGGACCTGTTCGAACAACGCAGTCCACTCCTCGGCGGAGAAGTAGTGGAGGACGAGCACTGCGAGCGCAGCATCGACGCCTTGATCAAGTGCACCGTGGTCGCACCAGCGCGAGTTCAGCGGTGCGTCGATCAGCGCGCACGGAGCTGCGACCGAGGTGAGGTGCATCGACGCGAGCTGCAGGAGGACGGGGTCGTGGTCGATCCCGACCACCGCCACGTTGGGCACGCGGTTCGCCAGGAGCCCGAGCAGCGTGCCTGGCCCACTCCCCAGGTCGAGCACGGTGATTGGTGCGGGTCGAGCGAGGAGTTCGTCGACCAGTGCGTCG
>DMQJ01000251.1:1307-3158 GCA_003455715.1 Acidimicrobiaceae bacterium
CGCTCTTCCGATCTAGGAGTTCGTCGACCAGTGCGTCGATCAACTCTCGACGTCCCGGGAGGTAGCCCGCCGACATCTCCTCCCACGCATCCAGGAGAGCTGCCAGCGAGGCGGGCGTCGGGTTCTCGGTCATCTTCCTCGACCCGTTCGTTGCTGCGGGGCGGCATAGGCGGCGAGGAAGATCCGGACCGCCTCGTCGGCGATCGCGTCGAGCTCGTCGTCGGTGGGGCGTGTGTTCGGCTGGTAGAGCGAGCGGTGGAGCGGGATCGAGAGCACGAGCCAGTTGAAGTGCTCGGCTGCGACGCGGGGTCGGTCGGTGTCGAGGATCCCGCGTTCGGTGAGGTGGGCGAACAGGTCGGCCAGGGTGTCGTGGGCGCGTTCTGGGCCGCGCTCGAACCAGGTCTGCGCGAGCGTCGGGAAGCGGTCGGCTTCGGCGATCACGAGTCTGCGGATGCGGAGCAGGTGTGGCTGGAGCACGTCACGGATGTGCTGGCGAGCGAAGCGACCGAGATCGCCCTCGATGTCATCCGTGTCTCGCAGCGCGGCGAGGTGTGGGTCGGTGCCGGCCTCGGCGTCGGCGATGTTCGCCTCGATCACTGCCTCGAACAGACCGACCTTGTCGCCGAAACGCTGATACAGGGTCTGCTTCGACGCCCGAGCCGCGGCAGCCACGTCGTCCATCGTGGTGCCCGCGTACCCGCGCTCGACGAACACCGACGTCGCTGCGTCGAGGATCGCCGACCGCCGATCCGCCCGACGCATGCCTTCCGTGTCCGTCACCGCGCCTCTCCACACGTGTTTCTCGTTGCCACAGAGTGTACTGTACGGTACCGTACTGCACATGACAAGGACGCGACTACCGAGGCCTGCACTCGCTGTGACTGCCGACGGCACGCCGATTGCCTACGACGTCACCGGCTCGACGGGGCCGGTCGTGGTGTTGGTCGAACCGCCGCTGCATCATCGAGCGATGAGTGCGTACGCCGGGCTCGTGCCGTTGCTTGCCGAGCATCTCACGGTGGTCACCTACGACCGGCGAGGGCGGGGTGCCAGCGGCGACTCCGGCTTCTACCACCCCGACCGCGAGACCGAGGATCTCAACGCGGTCATCGACGCTGTCGGCGGAACCGCCTGCGTGTACGGATACTCCGCCGGCGCCCTGTTGGCACTGCGCGCGGCACCCGCATCGAGCCGGATCAGCGGTCTCGTCGTGCTCGAACCGCCGCTGCACGACGACACCGATCCGCGACCCGATCCCCTCACCGTCGAGCTGGCAGAACTCGTCGCTGACGGCGACCGAGCCGATGTCGTTCGGCGCTTCCACGAGGCCATCGGCGTCCCGGACGAGTTCATCGCCGACCTGGCAGGCTCGCCGGCGTGGCCGTTGATGGTCGACGTCGCCCACACCGCCGTCTACGACTGCATGATCTCCGACGCCGTCACCAGCCACCTGCTCGCCTCCGTCACCCAGCCGACGCTCGTGCTCGACAGCGCCGGCACCAGCGACAACCTGGCGGGATGGGCGGCCACCGTCGCTGCCGCACTGCCCGCTGCCACCCATCGAAGCCTGCCGGGCGAATGGCACACCGTCGCCGACGAGATCCTCGCACCGGTCATCGTCGACCACGTCATCGCCACCTCCGCCACGGGCCGTCGATGACCGACCCGGACGCCTACCTCCACCGCCAACCCGAACCGCACCGCCGCGCGCTCGGCGAGCTCCGCACAGCGATCATCACGACCGCACCCGACTGTGTCGAGACGATGCGTCGGCGTGTCCCCGCGTTCCTGCTCGACGGCAAACAACTGGTCAGCATCGGCGCAGCCCGCCACCTCGACACCGGGGCCGAA
>DMQJ01000496.1 GCA_003455715.1 Acidimicrobiaceae bacterium
GACTACCGCCGCCTCGGAGCGTTGGCCGGCGGCACCGAGGGCGGTATCACCACCGGTGAACTGCTCGTGGTGCGCGCGGCCATGAAGCCACTCGCCACGCTCAACCGTCCCACACTGCAGACGGTCGATGTGGTCACCAAGGAAGCCACCGTGAGCTTCAAGGAACGCACCGACGTCACCGCGGTGCCTGCGTGCGGCGTGGTCGCCGAAACGATGGTGGCGTTGGTGCTCGCCGCAGAAGCGCAGCGCAAGTTCGGTGGCGACAGCGTCGGCGAGTTCGTCCGCAACGCCGAGGCGTTCAAGGCCACCCTTCCGTGACGGTGCGCGGCCGATGATCCGCCCCGACCAACACCTGGTGCTCGTCGGCATGATGGGCAGTGGCAAGAGCACCGCCGCCAGGGTGCTCGCCGATCGGCTCGGTCGCACGGCCCTCGACACCGACCAGGCCATCGAGCAACGCACGGGGCGTACGGTGCGCGAGATCTTTGCCAGCGACGGCGAGGATGCCTTCCGAGCGATCGAGTCGGAGGTGTTGGCAGAGGCGCTCGCCTCTCCGCTGTCATTGGTGATTGCCACCGGTGGGGGCATGGTGCTGGCGGAACGCAATCGAAGAGCGATGCGCGCAGCCAACGCTCGGGTGGTGTGGTTGTGCGCCGACCCTGCAACCACACTGCTCGACCGTGTGCGCAACGGCATGCACCGTCCCCTGCTCGACGACGATCCGGAGGGGACGTTGCGGCGCATGTTCGAGGAGCGGGAGGCGCTCTATCGGGAGGTTGCCGACGCCATCGTGTTGGTCGACCACCGTTCCGTCAGCGAGGTAGTGGAGGCCGTGCTGCGATGATCACCGTCCGAGTCCCTCTTGGCGACCGCTCCTACGACGTGTTGGTGGGTCACGGCGTGCGCAGCGAACTGGCTGCGCTGCTGCCCGTGTCGGCGCGGCGGGCAGCCATCGTCACCCAGGCTGGCATCCCGTTCTCCGTCGATCCGGGCATTCCCTTCGAGGTGTTCGAGATCGGCGACGGCGAGGACTACAAGTCGCTCGCCACGATCGAGTCGCTGTGCCGGGGGTTTGCCCGTATGGGCCTCACACGCAGCGACGTCGTCATCGGTGTGGGCGGTGGCATGGTGACCGATGTGGCCGGGTTCGCTGCCGCGTCATGGCATCGCGGCATCCCCGTGGTGCACGTCAGCACCACGCTGGTGGGCATGGTCGACGCGGCGATCGGCGGCAAGACGGGCGTCAACCTTCCGGTCGTCGATGGGGTGGGGGGCAAGAACCTCGTCGGTGCGTTCTGGCAGCCGAGCGGGGTGCTCTGCGACCTCGATGCGCTCGCAACGCTCCCGCCGCGAGAGGTGCGATGCGGTCGGGGCGAAATCGCCAAGTACCACTTCCTCACGGGCGACGACCTGTTGGCCATGGGCGAGGAAGAGCGTGTGGCCCGATGCGTGCAGATCAAGGCCGACATCGTGGCAAGCGACGAGCGCGAAGGCGGCCGTCGCGCACTGCTGAACTACGGCCACACCTTGGCCCACGCGCTGGAGATCGCCACCGACCACTCCTTGGCCCACGGCGAAGCGGTGGCGATCGGGCTCATCTATGCCGCCCACCTTGCGCGGCATCTGGGTCGCATCGACGACGCCCGGGTGCAGCAGCACTACGAGGTCGTGGGTGGCGCCTACGAACTGGACACCTCGTTGCCTCCCGGTCTGTCGGCCGACGAGTTGCTGGCCTTGATGGGCCGAGACAAGAAGGTGTTGGGCGATCAACTCACCTTCGTGCTCGATGGCGCCCATGGCGTGGAAGTGGTGCCAGGTGTGAGCCGTAACGACGCCTTGGCCGCCCTCCATTCCATGGCCTGAACGTCAGGCCAGGCTGCTCAGGAACGTGGTGAGGTGGGTGAGGAAGGCGTCGCGCTGTGCCTTCTCGTCGTGGATGAGGTGGCCGGCGCCGGGGAGCGCGACCACCGTCGCGGAGGGGTTCACTTCGGCGAATCGGGCGGAGTCGGTGGCGCGGGTGACCGCGTCGCGAGCCGAAGGATCGGCGGCGATGAGCAGCGCCGGAACGGTGAGCGCCAGGTCGGGGTTGTAGGCCGGCGGCATCGGCGCGCCGCTGAGCACCAGGTCGAGGACGGACGCGTCGACGTGCAGCATGCCCGCCGCCATTGAGGCCAGGCCATCGGGGTGCAGTAACTCGCCGAACGTCGGGCCGGAGGCGCTGGGAGCGTTGGCCAGGATGCCCGCGAGCACGTCTTCGGGCACCTGTTGGGCCTGCATCACCGGGATCGACTCGCGCATCAGTCGGAACCCGTCGAGCAACGCGTTTCCTTCCAGCGACCGCGCTGCGGCCGGGATGGGCGGGTCTTCCATCACGAGCGCTCGGACCGACTCCGGATGGCGCTGCGCGAGGGTGACACCGGTGCCGCCTCCGAGCGAGTGGCCAACGACGATGCACGGCGCACCGGCCGCCTGCACTGCTGCCGCAGCGTCGCTCACGTAGCCGTCGATGTGGTACTCGCCGGGCGCCCGATCCGAGCGACCGTGGCCGCGGAAGTCGAGCCGCAGTACACGGTAGGTGGGCGCGAGGTGGGGCACCAGCCAGTCCCAGGTGCGCACGCTCGAGGTGATGCCGTGCAGCAGCAGTACCGGCGGTGCACTGTCGGGGCCGTCGATGGTGAGGTGCAGGGTGAGGTCGCCGTTGCGGATCTCCATGCGCCGCAGCGTACGCGCTCGCCCCACCCAACTTCGGCGCTGAGACCGCACGTGGGGCTGCCTCAGCGCCGACATTGGTGGTGGTGGGGGGTTGGAGAGGGGGCACACTGGCACGGTGACCCCCGAAGTGCGCACCGAACGGCTCCTGCTGCGCGGCTGGCAGGAGACCGACAAGCCTGCCTATGCCAGCCTCAACGGCGACCCCGAGGTGATGCGCCACTTCCCGACCCCGCTCACGGTCGAGCAGAGCGACGAGATGGTCGACCGCATGCGCGGCCACTGGGCCTCCCACGGGTTCGGGTTGTGGGCCGTGGAGCGGCTCGACACCGGTCAGTTCATCGGGTTCACAGGCCTTGCCATGCCAGGGTGGTCGAACGTGCCCCTGGTGGAGGTCGGCTGGCGGCTCAGCCGCGAACACTGGGGTCTCGGGTTTGCTCCCGAGGCCGCGAGAGCGTCGCTGGCGTTCGGGTTCGAGCACGTGGCACTGCCCGCCGACGAGATCGTGAGCTTCACCACCACGAAGAACTTCAAGTCGCAGCGGGTGATGCAGAAGATCGGCATGCGGCACGACCCCACCCGCGACTTCGACCATCCGCTGTTGCCGCACTGGCACGAGAAGGCTCACGTGTTCTACGTGATCGACCGCGAGATGTGGCGGGTGCAGCAGGGGAGTGGCGTGGCACGATAGGCGGGTGGCCGTCATCGCATTGCTCCATGGACCCAACCTGAACCTGCTCGGCCAGCGCGAGCCGCACATCTACGGCAGTGCCACGCTCGACGACTATGTCGCTGTCACGTCGGCGGCTGCCGAACGGCACGGGCACAGCGTGGCCGCCTTCCAGACCAACCATGAGGGACGGCTGGTCGATGCCATTCACGCCGCCCGCGCCGATGCGGCGGCCATCATCATCAACCCCGGTGCGTTCACCCACTACGCGTGGGCGCTACACGATGCGCTCGCTGCGTTCAACGGGCCGATCATCGAAGTGCACATCTCCAACCCCAACGCTCGTGAACCGTGGCGGCACACGAGCGTGGTGGCACCGGTGGCCACGGGCAGCATCATGGGCCTGGGCATGCACGGCTACGAGTTGGCAGTCGAGGCGGTCGTCCGTCGCCTGGAGGCGCAGTGAGCGGTGCTCGGATAGATCGGGTGCGGGCCCGTCTCGCTGCCCTAGGGGTCGACGCGCTGCTCGTCAGCGACCTCACGAACATCCGTTGGCTCACCGGGTTCACCGGCTCCAACGGGTGGGTGGTCGTTGGTCGCGACGCAGTGGCGCTCGTCACCGACGGTCGGTACGGCGACCAAGCGGCCAAACAACTGGCGGCGTCGGGTGTCGAGGCCAGCGTGCTGGTGGGCGCTACGGGCGCCGAGACGCAGGCGCATCTGGCGACGCTTTGCGCACCGCACGATCGAGTCGGGTTCGAGGCCGAGCACGTCACCTATGCGCAGCACTCCCGCTGGGTGGAGGTGTTCGACACTGAACTCTGGCCGGCGCACGGCGTCGTGGAGGCCGAGCGACGCGTGAAAGACTCGGTCGAGATCGAGCTCATGGCGAGGGCATGCGCCATCGCCGACCAGGCACTCGCTGAGGTGGCCCCGCATCTGGAAGGCCTCACCGAGGCACAGGTACGCAATCGTCTCGAGCTGCGCATGCGCGAACTCGGCGCTACCGGCCCCAGCTACGACACCATCGTGGCAACTGGCCCAGTGAACGCCGCCCTACCGCACCATCGCCCTACCGACACCGTCATCGAGGCCGGGCACACGGTCATCATCGACGTCGGCGCACTCGTGGGCGGCTACCACAGCGACATGACCCGCACGTTTGTCGTCGGCGACCCCACCCCACTACAGGCCGAGTTGTACGAACTGGTGCTGGCCGCGCAACAGGCTGGCGTCGCGGCCGTGCGGGCGGGCATGAGCGTGAAGGAACTCGATGGGGTGTGCAGGGGCATCATCACCGAGCACGGCTACGGCGACTGGTTCACCCACGGAACCGGCCACGGGGTGGGCTTGCTCATCCACGAAGACCCGTTCGTGAACCGTGCCGGCGACGCCATCCTGCAGGTCGGAGACGTAGTAACCGTGGAACCTGGGGTCTATCGTGAAGGCTTCGGCGGTGTCCGAGTGGAAGACCTGGTGGTCGTCACCGAACACGGATGCCGAGTACTGACCGCCACCCCCAAGGATTCTCCGTGCCTGCCATCACCACCAACGACCTGAAGAACGGCATCACGCTCGAGCTCGACAACGGCCTGTTCCAGGTCGTCGAGTTCCAGCACGTCAAGCCCGGCAAGGGCGGCGCGTTCGTGCGCACCAAGCTGCGCAACCTGAAGACCGGCAACGTGTTCGACCGCACGTTCAATGCCGGCGTTCGGGTCGAGCAGGCCGTGCTCGAGAAGAAGGACATGCAGTTCCTCTACCGCGATGGCGACGAGTACGTGTTCATGGACCTCGACAGCTACGAGCAGCAGAACGTGGCCCCGGTTGCGCTCGGCGACGCGGCCGACTACATGGTCGAGAACTCGGTGGCCATCATCGCGTTCTACAACGACGAGATCGTCACCGTCGAGATCCCGGCCTCGGTCGAACTCACCATCACCGACACCGAGCCCGGCGTGCAGGGCGACCGCGTCAGTGGTGCCCGCAAGCCGGCCACCCTCGAGACCGGCAAGGTGGTACAGGTGCCCCTGTTCATCAACCCCGGCGACCGGGTGAAGGTCGACACTCGCTCGGGCGACTACATCACCCGAGTGTGAGCCTCCACATGCCGATCCACGCCGACGACCGCACCGATGCCCGCGAGCGGGCGCTCATCCTCCTCTACGAGGCGGAGTCCAAGCGCGTGTCGCCGTCGGAAGCAATCGAGGCACAGGTGTTGCCCCCCGACGACCTCACCACGCAATTGGTGCTCGGTGTGGAAACGCACCAGGCGCGCATCGATGAGGCCATCGCGGCCCGAGCGGAAGGCTGGTCCCTGGCTCGCATGCCGGTGATCGATCGAAACGTGCTGCGCATCGCTGCGTTCGAGTTGTTGGGACGCCCGGATGTGCCGGTGGCCGTGGTGCTCGATGAGGCGGTCGAATTGGCGAAGCGATTCAGCACCGACAACTCCGGACGCTTCGTCAACGGTGTGCTTGCGGCCCTGGTGGCCGAATTGCGCGGCTGAAGCCTGCAAGACTCCTGCGCCGTGGAACGGGTGCTGGCACGACTCATCGAATGGCGCGAGCGTCTTCGACAGCATGTGGTGGAGTCGCACCCAGCGGCGTGGCTCACCTGCTGTGCCATCGTCGTGTTCGCGGTGGTGTTCGGCTCGCTCGGGGTCCAGAACCATCGCAACTTTGGTACATGGGCGTACGACATGGCCATCTACGACCAGGGCTTCTGGCAGGTGTCGCGAGGCGGCTCGTGGATGAGCGTTCGCGGGATGGACTTTTGGGGCCATCACGTGAATCTCGTGGCCATCCTGTTCGCCCCGTTCTATTGGCTTGGCGCCGGTCCGTCGTTCCTCTACGTCGCCCAGGCCATCCTGCTCGGCTTGGCTGCATGGCCGGTGTATCTCATCGCACGCGATGCGTTCCGCACCCCGTGGATGGGCCTCGTCTTCGCCGTTGTGTACCTGCTGTACGCCCCGGTGCAGTGGATCAGTTGGGCGATGTTCCACCCGGAAGCGCTGGTGATCTTCCCGTTCCTGTTCGCTTGGTGGTTCGCTACCAAGGAGCGATGGACGGCCTACTTCGTCATGGTGGTACTCGCCCTCTCCACTCGTGAAGACGTCGCGCTCGCGGTGATGATGATGGGCATCGTGGTGGCGGTGCACATGCGCTCGGCTCCCGACTATCGGAGGGTGCGCTCAATGGCCATTGCCACCTTCTGTCTCGGCGGGCTGTGGTACCTGGTGGCCACCAAGTTGGTGCTGCCGGCGTTCAACGACTGGGAAGAACCCTTCTACATCACCTACTTCTACGGTCACTACGGCGACACCGCCGGACAGGTGATCACCACGATGATCGACCGCCCGGATCGCGTCATCAGCGATGCGGTGCAACACGACCGGCTCGTGTTCTACAAGCAGATGAGCTGGCCGATGGGCTGGACCTTCCTGCTCAACCCGTTGGGTCTGTTGATGGCCCTCCCACAGTTGCTCGCCAGCGTCATCACCCTCACCCCCTACGCACGGATGATCCGCTACCAGTACACCTCGGTGATGATCGCCCCGGTGCTCATTTCCAGCATCTACGGCGCCAAGGTGCTGTGGCGCTGGCAGCCGGCCAAGATCCTGCTCCCCATCTGGCTGTTGGGCTGCGCATATGTCACCAACGTCGCGTGGTCGCCGTCCCCGTTGGGCACCGAGCAGAACTATGCGGTGTGGAGTGTGAACCAGCCTCGACACGACTCGCTTCGAGAGGCGCTCACCTACGTGCCCGACGACGCCGGTGTGGTGGCCACGTATCAGCTCGGCCCGCACCTGTCGCAGCGCGATCACATCTACGACTGGCCCAACCCGTTCATGCCGCACTACTGGGGCAACGACAACTGCGACAATCTCCCGTCGCCCACCGTGGTCGACTACGCGGTGCTCGACCTCACCCAGATCGACGACCCCAACAACCCCGGGGCCAACACCACCCTGCTGCAGAACATGATCGCACCGGGCGGCCCGTTCGAGGTGGTGTTCATGGATTCGAACGTGGTGGTGGCGAAACGGGTGGGCTCCAGCCCAGAGGTCGACGTGCAACCGCAACAAGATTCTTGCCAAGTGCTGGAGAGCCGACGAGCCGCTGGATAGCCCGGCTCACCGGCACGATGGCCTTGTCGTAGATGGCCGAGGAGCCAGCGTCGAGGGTGGGCACGTCGAGCACCCGGTACATCAAGAAGTAGGGCAGTACCCCGGCGAGATCGAAGTAGATGAGGTGCTCCACCTCAAGTCCAGCCTCGGTAATGACCGATTGCAGGAGTGAACGGTCGTAGCGGCGGTAGTGCCCGCTCTT
>DMQJ01000400.1:0-600 GCA_003455715.1 Acidimicrobiaceae bacterium
CCGCTACCTGAGGGCGCTGGAGTCCGATGGAACCGGTGGCCGTCTTCCCCGACCCACCCCCTCCCGACCTGGCGCGCACGCTCGACCTCGCTGGCTATCGCTGGGTGGCCGTGGGCTCGGCCGATGAGGCTGCCCGCCAGGAACCTGCCAACGGTTGGGCGGGCGCTGTGGTGTGCTGCGACACCGACCCAGATGGAGCCTGGGCGTTCTGCCGCGCGCTGCGCAAGCGCGACGCACCGGTGGCGCCGCTGATGGTGCTGGTCGGCGGCGGGCAGCTCGCCGACCTCGAGCTGCGCGACGAACTGTTCGACGACTTCTGCCTCACCCCGTTCCACCCGATGGAGGTGCAGGCTCGGCTCCGACACCTGTTCCATCGCGGCGGCGCGGCACCCAACCCGGAGCTAGTGGAGCACAGCGGGTTGGCACTCAACCTCGAGACCTATCAGGCCAGCATCGAGGGCCGACCGCTTGACCTCACCTACATGGAGTACGAGCTGCTCAAGTTCCTCGCCCAGAACCCGGGCAAGGTGTTCACCCGCGAGATGCTGCTCAGCCGGGTGTGGGGCTACGAGTACTACGGCGGCGCTCGCACGGTGGATG
>DMQJ01000400.1:816-8628 GCA_003455715.1 Acidimicrobiaceae bacterium
ACGGTGGATGTGCACATCCGCCGCTTGCGCGCCAAGCTCGGCGAAGAACACGCCAACCTCATCCAAACCGTGCGCTCGGTGGGCTACCGGTTCGGCCAGAGCCGCTGGGGCTCCTGACGCACCATTTGTGCCAGGATTCGCGAACCGATCGTTCGCGCCATCCGTAGCGGGAGACAGATATGCGCCCCTCAGTCCTCATTGTCCCCTTCTGTCTCGCCGCGGCCCTTCTGGTAACCGGCGGCGAGCAGCGGGCGGAAGCGATCATCGGCGGCTCCACGATCTCGCCCTCGGCGCTGCAACCCGCCGGCGAGTATGGGTGGCTCGCCCGCCTGGAGGGCCCTGGGAGCGACTGCACAGGTTCACTCGTGGCCGCCGACTGGGTGCTCACCGGAGCCCACTGCATACCGGTCACCACGGCGTACTTCGGCGCCGACAAGCTCTCCCCGATCGATGTGGTCGAGACGTACGTCCATCCGGCATACGACGAGTCGACCTTCGAGAGCACCTTCGACATCGCGCTCCTCCGGCTCGCCGAAAACCCTGGCCGCGACCCGATCGCGATGGCGTCGGCAGGGAGCTCGTTGCCCACGGGGGGCGTCGTCACGCTCGCAGGTTGGGGCGTCACCTCGGTGTCGGGGTCGGCGCCGTCGCTCCCTTCCGAGGTTCCATCGGAACTCGTCCAGGTCACCTCATCGGAATGGGTCACCGGGGCCGATGGCATGTCGTGCTTCGGCGACAGCGGCGGGCCGATGCTCCGCAACGGCGAGCTGGCTGGTGTCATCTCCGCTGGCGATGCCGCATGTGCCGAGTTCACGATCGGGCCGCGGGTGAGCGCACTGCGGTCGTTCATCGACAGCACGCTGGGCACCGGAGGCGGACAGCCACCGGTCGCTCTGAGCGGCGAGGTCTCCGTGTCGATCGGCGACCCGGTGGAGATTCCGTTCGACTTCTCCGACCCCGACACGCCCACCGAACAGTTGCAGATCACGGCCGCCGACTTTGGGGTGCTCAGCTTCGACAGCTGCACCGAGACGTCGCCTGCGGTGTGCACGTTCTTCGCCCCGGAAGGCTTCGTCGGCGACACCACCGTCACCTACACCGTGAGTGACGGTTCGAACGAGGCCACCGCAGTCTGGATCGTTCATGTCATCGACGTCCCATCGCCTCCGGTGGCCGACAACGGCGAAACGTTGGTCACCGTCGATCGTCCGCAGGAAATCGGTCTGTCGGCCTTCGATGCGAACGGCGACGACCTGACGTTTGCCATCGTCAGCCCGCCCGCCCACGGAGATCTCTCCGACTGCTCCACGGGCAACTGCGTCTACACACCCGACCCCGCGTACATCGGCGACGACGAGTTCACTTTCACCGCATCCGACGGCGAGTCCACCTCCAACACGGCCACCTTCTCCATCACCGTGATCGCTCAGCAGCCGCCGTTCACGGTCGACTCCACCGAGACGACCACGGCGGGAGCGCTGCTCGAGTTCTTCCTCAACGCAGGCGACCTCAACGGTGACGAACTCACCTATCAGCTGGTGTCGCTGCCGCAGCACGGTGACGTGTCGTGCGACCTTGCCTTCTGCACCTACCTTCCCGACCCGAACTTCGTGGGCGACGACGCGCTCACGTTCACGGCGTCCGATGGTTCGAGCACCTCCAACATCAGCACCGTCACCATTCAGGTGCTTGCCAGCGAGCCACCGACGGCGACCGATCAGGACGGCTTCACCAAAGGTGGCGTGCTCAGCGTGGGCCTGGCGGGATCCGACCCGGAGGGCGCTCCGCTCACCTTCACCATCGTCACCCCGCCCGCGCACGGAACGCTCACCGACTGCACCGGCGGATCCTGCACCTACACACCCGACCCCGGCTTCGTGGGAGCCGACCCCTTCGAGTGGACGGTCTCCGACGGCGAGACCACGGTGGGTGCGACCTACACGGTGCACGTACTTGCTCCCACCTGGAACGTTCGACCGTTGTCCGGCTCGGGCACTGCACAGTTGCTCGCCGAGATCGTGGCCGGGCACGAAGGCGCGGTCACCAACGCTGTCTTGGTCGGCTCCCCTGCCGCAGCCGGCACGTTCGTCGACCCCACCTCGGCCACCTCCATCACCTCGGGTGTGGTGTTGAGCAATGGTCCCGCCTCCGAGGTGTCGGGCCCCGCGCTGGCGTCGGCAGCCGCCAGCGACCTGTCGCTGCCAGGCGACACCGAGGTGTCCGAGGCTGCTGGGGTAGAGACAGTCGACGCCACCCGCCTTGAGTTCGACCTCACCGCTACCGACGGACTCATTGCCCTCGACGTGGTGTTCGCCTCCCGCGAATACGGCTTCAGCGAGGGCACGGAATTCAACGACACCGCCATCGTCGTCATCGACGGCCAGCCATGCCTGCTCCCCGGCAACCACCCGCTGTCGGTAAACGGCGTGAACCAGGGTGGCCTCGACTCATCACCGGTCAACGAAGATCTGTTCGTCGGCAACTTCGATCTCACGGCCAGCATCGATGCCAGCGGGTTCACCACCGGCATCCAGTGCACTGCGTCGGTCACTCCAGGCGCCACCGTTCGGGTGGAGTTGGCAATCGCCGACGGAGTCGATGGGTCGATCGCCTCCTATCTGCTCATTGCCGGCGAGGTGCCCGACACCCCGCCCACCATCGACATGGCAGCCAGCGCGGGAGGCACCGAAGGCACCCCACTGCAGTTGAACGCCGCGGTCACCGACGATGGGGCAGTGGAGTTGTCGTGGGCCTACGAAGCGGTGACGGCCGACGACGGAGCCATCTGCGTGTTCGACGACAGCTCCGTGGCAGCCCCCACGCTGACCTGCAGCGACGAGGGCACGTTCAGCGTCACCCTCTCTGCCGACGACGGCGTCAATGAGCCGGTGGTTGCTACAACGACAGTGACGGTCGACAACGCCGTGCCACAACTGGCGGTGGTCGCGCCCTCGGGGGCTTCGCGGTTCTTCATCGGTCTACCGGTCGGCTTCAGCATCGACGTCAGCGACGCCGGTGTCGACGACGTCCTGACGTGCACCATCGACGTGGGCGACGGGAGCGCCATCGTGACGGGTGCCGTGGTGGACGGCGTGTGCGCTACGCAACACGGCTACACCGCCACAGGACTCGTCACGGTTGTCGTCACGGTCGATGACGGCGACGGAGGCGTCGCCACCGCGGAGTTCGACGTTGCCGTGGGCACCAAGAAGGCTGTTGTGGTCGGCGCCATCCGCGCCGAGATCGACGACGAAACCTTCCGCTTCGGCACCGTGCTCATCGGCGATCAGGTGCAGGTGGTCGCCGCCGACGGCACCGGCGAGTTCGTGGGTGAGCAGTTGCTCTCGGTTGCGACCGACGGGCCCATCGTTCGCTACACGGTCGCCGGTGAGTGGATGGGCACTGCGGGCTTCACTGCCGAGATCGTGGTCACCGATGGCGGCGCAACCAGGCTCGACGCCGTCACCGTCACCATCCGTGACAGCGACGGGGCTGTAGTGCATGTGATCGAATTCGAAGCCGAGCACGGTCAACTGGTGGTTGCCCGCCTCCTCCGGCGCAGCAGCCCCGACGTCTGACCTAGCGCAAGCGGCTGATCGCGTCGATCACCAACAACGCCAGGGCGAGCTTGCCGTTGTCGTTGGGGTGCAGGTTGTCGGATTGCAGGATGTCTTGCTCGGGCGCCGAGGCCGAGGTGTACCAGTCGGCCACCACGGCGTTGCCACGTTGCTCCAGCCGGTCCACCAGCAGCCCGTTGAACACCAAGGTGTCGTCGAGCGCAGTGGCGCGGAACGTGTTCACCCACACCACAGCCGCATCAGGAGGAAGCATGTCCAACACCTGATCGATGAGGGCCGCGTAGTCGTCGGAGGTGGCGTACTGGCCAACGTCGTTGGTGCCCAACTCGATCACCCATACGTCGGGGTTGGCGCCGTTGGCCATCAGCGTGAACAGGGTGCGCATGCCGCTCACCGGCCCGCCACCGGCGCCGGTGCCCACCTCGATGCGCCGGCTGGCATCGCCGTCCACCACCACGTCGGTGAGACCCACCTGGGCGAACGTCTCGAGCAGCACCGTGGCGCTGCCCTCGGTGATGGAGTCGCCCACCATCACCACCGATTCGATGTCGTCATCGTCGAACTGCGGAAGCGAGCCGATGGTGATCGGGCGGCTCTCGGAGGAACGTTCCGACGTGCAACCGACGCCAGCCGCTGCCGCGACGACGAAGGCGACTGCGACCGCCGCAGCCTTGCGCCTCATTCGCCGGCGAGTGCCTGTTCGAGCCGACGCATCGACGCCTCTGGCAGCGTGGTGTGCACCAGTCGGGCGAACGGGAACCGGGTGAGCTCCTGGGCCAGCGCACCGAGGTCGAGGTCTTCGAGCAGCAGCACCACGGTGGTGGTGCCGGGGGTGACGGCTTCGCGGAACCAGTGCACCCACTCGTCGGGCACACCGAGGTCGACCACCTTGGCGGTGACGGCACCAACGCTGGCGCCAACCGCGCCGCCCACCAGCCAGCCGACGGGACCGCCGAAGACGAGGCCGAGCAAACCGGTCCACACCGCCCCTGACAGGGCCGACCGACCGGGCTGCGGGTCCATCGTTTCGCGCACCATCGTGTCGCCCGACTCGGTCTTGGCCACGATGACGGCGTCGCGCAGCTTCAACGAGCCCTTCACGGCCAACCCGGTCGCGGCGGTGAGGAACTCCTGGGCACGGAGCGGATCCGGCAGGGAAACACCTACGAGGCACTGGTCGGGGGCATCAGGCATGGTGGCAAGGTAGCGCCGACGCGGCACGAGCGGGCAGCGGTGCACCGGGCGCGCGTCCCTCGTCGCCCTGGTGCCCTTGCACCATGGACCACATGAGAAGGACCAGGGTGACCCCGGGCGATCGTGCCGTCACTGCGGTCAGGTGAAGGCGCTCACCGCGGTGAACACGCCGAAGCCGACGAACAGCACGCCGGCCACCCGCTGCACGAGGTGCAGTGGCACATGGCGGGTGATCCACTTGCCAGCGGTCACCGCCAGACCGGCCACGCTGGCCAACGCGCACCACGCGCCCAGCGCGACTGCGACCGGCGCCGAGTACTGCGTGGCGAGTCCTGCCGTGGCGAGTTGGGTGAGGTCGCCGAACTCGGCCAGCCCCACCACGGATGCCGCCGTGAGCGCCACCTTGCCGAACGACAGGGAGGCGTCGCCCGCGGCGGCGTCGTCGGCGTCATCGTCGTCGTCGCCACGTAGCAACAGGAACCCGCCAATGAGGAACAGGGCGGCAACGGCGAGCTTCACCGGCGTGTCGGGCAACCGCTTCAACAGCGAGCCGATGCTCACCGCCAGCACCACGTGCATCGCGAACGCAGTGCACACACCCACCCACACGGCGAACGGGCGATGGAAGCGGGTGGTGAGCACCAACGACGCCACCATCGTCTTGTCGGGCAGCTCGGCGATGAACACCGCGGCGAAGGCTGCGAAGAACCCTTCGATCATCGAGAGAGGCCCTGGATGCGCGCCGCATGCCGGGCGTGCACCCGTAGCTGCTCCTCCACGGCTGGGTGCACCAGCTGCCCGTCGCGCACGACGAAACGGCCGTTCACCACCGTGTGCCACGCACCCGTCGGGCCACACCGCAGCCAGGCCTCCACCGGGTCGGCAAGCGCACCGGCGAAGAGGGGGCCGGTGAGCTTCCACACCGCCAGGTCGGCCACCGCACCGGGAGCAATCACACCGATCTCGCCCTCGCGGCCCAGGCAACCCGCGCCGCCCAGGGTTGCCATCTCCAGCGCCATGCGAGCCGTGCCGGCCGCCGCGCCGTCGCGCAGTTTGGCCAACAGCATCGCCTGGCGCGCCTCAAGCCACACCGACGCGCTGTCGGCCGACGACGACCCGTCGACACCCAAGCCCACCTTCACGCCGTAGGCGCGCATCGGTACGACGGGCGCGATACCCGACGACAGGATGAGGTTGCTGCTGGGGCAATGCGCCACGCCGACGCCCGCCGCGCCGAGGCGTTGCTGCTCGGCGTCGTTGGGCATCACGCAGTGCGCCACCCAGGTGCGGTCGGTGCACCAGCCGGTGCGCTGGAGGTACTCCATCGGCCGGCAGCCGAACGTGGCCAGCGAGAACTCGTCGTCTTCGGCGTTCTCTGCGAAGTGGGTGTGCAGCCGCACGTCGAGGCGTTCGGCCAGCTCGGCGCTGGCCACCATGAGCCGCTCGGTGACGCTGAAGGGACTGCACGGGGCGAGCGCGATGCGTGTCATCGCGCCGCGGGCGCGGTCGTGGTGCCGGGCCACCGCCGCTTCCGACTCAGCGAGGATCTCGTCGTCGTCGGCCACCACGTCGTCGGGGGGCAAGCCACCGTCTTTCTGGCTGAGGCTCATCGAACCTCGGGTGGGATGGAAGCGAAGGCCGAGGTCGCGGGCCGCAGCGATCTCGGCGCTCAGCAGATCGCCTGCGCCACGAGGGTGGAGGTACAGGTGGTCGGTGCTGGTGGTGCAACCGCTGAGGGCCAACTCGGCCAAGCCCACGAACGTGCTGGCGTACACGGCCTCCTCGTCGAGGCCGCGCCACAGCGGGTACAGCGACTGCAGCCAGCCGAAGAGGGGCTTGTCGGTCATCGGCGGGTAGGAGCGAGTGAGGTTCTGGTAGATGTGGTGGTGGGCGTTCACCAACCCGGGGGTCACCAGGCAGTCGGTGGCGTCGACGGTGACTGCCGCCGCTGGGGGCTGCTCGGCGGCGGAGCCGACGGCTTCGATGAGGTTGCCGGCGATGGCCACCCAGCCGCCGGGAAGCTCACGCCGTTCGGCGTCGACGGTGGCCACGAGCCGAGCGTTGCGCACGACGAGGTCGGTCACGGTGCGCCCTCCAGCGAGTCGACGATGAGGCGAATGTCGTCGAGCGTGGTGCGCGGGTTCACCACGCAGTACCGCAGCACCATCTCGCCGGCCCACGCGGTGGGCACCACGAACGCGGTGCCCTCGGCCAGCATGCGGTCGCTCCAGGTCTGGTACTGCGCGGGCTCCCAGCCGGTCCGCTTGAACAGCACCACGCTGAGTTGCGGCTCCATGATGAGCTCCAGGTGCGGAGCGTCAGCCACGAGGCGAGCACCCTCCTTGGCAACCGACAGCGTCTGTTCCACGGCCTCCCGGTAGGCATCCGTGCCATAGGTGGCGAGGCTGAACCAGAACGGAAGGCCACGGGCCCGACGCGACAGGTGGTGGGCGTAGTCGCTCGGGTTCCATTCGTCGCCGTCGTCGTGCAGCACGTCGAGGTACTCGGCGTGCTGGGTGTGGGCGCGGCGCGCCACCTCGGGGTCGCGGTAGATGAGGGCACAGCTGTCGAACGGCGCAAACAGCCACTTGTGGGGGTCGACGATGAAGCTGTCGGCGCGCTCGATGCCTTCGTAGGCGGCGCGCACGCTGGGGGCGAGGAGGCCGGCACCCCCGTACGCGCCGTCGACGTGGAACCACACGCCCAACTCCGCCGCCACATCGGCGGCTGCGGCCAGATCGTCGATGACACCGGCGTTGGTGGTGCCACAGGTGGCTACCACGGCGAACACCCGCTCGCGGTCGTCGGGGCTCATCGCGGCCACGGCCTCGCGCAGGTTCTCCACGTGCAGACGACCCTCGTCGTCGGCGGTGACCTGCACTTCATCGGCGTCCATCGCGCGGCACGCCTGGGCGATGGAGCTGTGAGCACCTTTGGAGGAGATGATGATGCCGCGCGTGCGGTCGAACCGGCCGTTGCCCCGGCGACGCCACTGGCTGCGGGCCGCGATGAGGGCGCTGAGGTTGCCCGCCGTGCCACC
>DMQJ01000423.1:0-2947 GCA_003455715.1 Acidimicrobiaceae bacterium
CGGCAAGCTCGTAGTCGTGCCGTAGCGGCGGCCCGCTGAGTTCAGCGAGGGCCGATGGGACGCATCTGCCCCACCACTGCCCCACCGTCGACCACGAACTCGTGGCCGGTGGAGTAGGTGGCGTCGCGGAGGAGGAACATCAGCATCGCCGTCACTTCCTCCGGCTCGCCCATGCGGCCGATCGGCTGGCTGTTGCCGAGGTCGGTGGGCAGGCCAGCGGTCATCGGTGTGCGAACGGGGCCAGGGTGGATGGAGTTGACGCGGATGTTGTCGCGAGCGAACTCCAGCGCAGCGGTCTTGGTGAGGCCGCGGACGCCCCACTTGCTGGCCACGTAGGCGCCGAGATTGGCGTAGCCCTGCAAGCCCGCGGTGGACGAGATGTTGACGATGCTGCCACCACCGGCACGGCGCATCGACGGCACCACCGTGTGCATGCCCAGCCACACACCGGTGAGGTTGATGTCGATGGTGCGCTGCCAGACGGCCGACGACATCTCTTCGATGGGCGCGAACGTGACGATGCCGGCGTTGTTGACCAGCACCCCGATGGGGCCAAGTGCGGCTTCCACGTCGGCCACCACAGCGGTCCACTGTTCTTCGCTCGTGACGTCGAGGTGGCGATACGTCACCGACGGGCCCACCTCTGCGGCCAGGGCCTCGCCTTCGGCGTCGAGCACGTCGCAGGCCACCACGGTGGCACCGGCAGCAGCCAGCCCGCGAACGTGCGACGCCCCCATCCCGCGGGCTCCCCCGGTGACCAGTGCGACAGTCCCTTCCAACGAGACGCTCATCGACTCACTCCTCCAATGGTGAAACGGCTGTGGTACATGGAGCTCATTGCGTGGCCAGCGCGGCGTGGGCTTCGCCCTCGGGGTCGCGCCAGGCTCGGCCGTGCGGCTCCACTACCACGCTGTGCAGCACACCGGGGGTGATCTCCGCGGTGCCCTGTAGCGCGGGGCTGATGGGGGTCATGCGCTGATAACCCACCGCAAAGGGGTCGACACCGTAGGTGAGTGGCGTGGTGAGCGGCACCGAGCCAACTCCAACGGGCACGTCGCCGTACCAGAGCTGCACGTCGCCCCGGAAGCGCCCGGTGGGCGTGAACTCCACCGCCACGAGTACCTCTCCGGCGGGCAGCTCCACCTCTGCGGTGATGGTGGTGTAGGTGGTGCCGAGCAGGTTGTTCACGTAGTGCAGGCGACGGTCCTTCACGTACATGGCGTAGCCGCCGCTGTGGCCGCCGTGGCCGACGATGATGCCCTCGCACGGTCCGTCGGACGGCACGTTGAGCGCGGCCGAGATCTTGAAGCCTCGGTTGCGCAGGTTGGGGGCCATCGACTCGGGGATCGACGAGATGCCCGGCAGGTACACGTAGCGCTCGCGGCGGAAGCGGGTGTCGCCGAACTTGCCCGGCTGGTTGTTGAGCGGCAGCACCTGGAAGCGCTCCGCCTCGCGCCACCACAGCTCCTGCAGCTCCTGCAGCTTCTGCGGGTGCTCGGCCGACACGTCGTGGCACTCCGAGAAGTCGTCGGCCACGTGGTAGAGCTCCCAGATGTCGTCGTCGAAGGAGCGTCGCCCGGCGTCGGTGCCGTCGTAGGCCATGGCCGCCGGCGGGTGGAACACCACCGCCTTCCACCCGTCGTGGTAGATGGCACGCGAGCCGAGCATCTCGTAGTACTGGGTGTGGTGCACCTCGGGCGCACCCGCTTCCTCCAGCGTGGGGGCGATGCTCACACCGTCGTGCGCGCTCTGTTCCACACCGTTGATGTGGGCCGGCGGCTCGATGCCGATGAGGTCGAGCAGGGTGGGCGTGATGTCGATGGCGTGCACGTACTGGTGGCGGGTTTCACCCGCGGCGCGGAGCCGTGCCGGCCAGTGGAGGATGAACGGGTCGCACACACCACCCTCGTGCGTGTCGCGCTTGAAGCGCTTCAGCGGGGTGTTGCCCGCCCACGCCCAGCCCCAGGGATAGTGGTTGTTGGCGTGCGGCCCGCCGAGGTCGTCGATGCGCTTGAGGTTCTCCTCCAGGCTCTCGGGCACGAAGTTGAAGAAGTACTGCTCGTTGAACGAGCCCTGCGGCCCACCCTCCGCCGACGCGCCGTTGTCGCTCATCACGATGAAGATGGTGTTGTCGAGCTCGCCGTGCTGCTCGAGGAAGTCGACGATGCGCCCGATCTGCGCGTCGGTGTGGGTCATGAACCCGGCGAACACCTCCATCATCCGCGCGTAGAGGCGGCGCTCGTCGGCGCTGACGCTGTCCCACGCCGGCACCCACGACGGCCGCTCGCTCAACTCGGTGCCCGGCCGCAGCAGGCCCGTGGCCAGCTGTCGCTGGTACACGGCCTCACGCCATTCGTCCCACCCCATGTCGAACTTGCCGCGGTAGGGCTCGATGTACTCGGGCGGCGCCTGGTGCGGAGCATGCGCCGCGCCGGGTGCGACGTAGAGGAAGAACGGTTTGGTGGGCGAGTAGGCGCGAAGGTCTTTGATGTAGTCGATGGCGTGATCGACCAGATCCTCGGTGAGGTGGTAGCCCTCCTCGGGGGTGCGCGGCGGGAGCACCTGGTGGTTGTCGGCGATGAGGTCGGGGTGGTACTGGTCGGTCTCGCCGGCGAGGAAGCCGTAGTAGCGCTCGAAGCCCTTGGAGAGCGGCCACCGGTGGCGCGGCCCACCGAGCGTCATCTCGCTCGCGGGGGCGAGGTGCCACTTGCCGACGGCAAAGGTGGCGTAGCCGTTGCGCACCAGCACCTCCGACACGAACCCGTTCTCGGGCTGGATCATCGCGTCGTAGCCTGGGAAGCCGGAGGAGAACTCGACGATGCGCGCCATGCCGCTGGCGTGGTGGTTGCGGCCCGTCATGAGGCAGGCACGGGTGGGCGAGCACAGGGCGGTGGTGTGGTAGTTGGCGTAGCGCAGGCCACCTCCCGCCAGCCGGTCGAAGGTGGGG
>DMQJ01000423.1:3160-3487 GCA_003455715.1 Acidimicrobiaceae bacterium
CCCGCCAGCCGGTCGAAGGTGGGGGTGGCGATGTCGCTGCCGTAGCAGCCGAACTGGGCGTAGCCGACGTCGTCGAGCAACACGATCACCACGTTGGGGGCACCCTCGGGCGCGGCATCGACCGGCGGCCAGTACGGCGTCGAGTCGGCGAAGGTCCGCCCGACGACACCCTTGAACGCCTCACGCTTGCTCATCGTGCTCCCCCTTGGCCGAGTGGCGTCCCCACGCCATTGCGCTGCGAACCGTAGCGCGGGAGGTCTGGCCACCAGGAGGCGATGGGTGCAGGCGACGCGGCGTAACGTTCGGCCATGGCACTGCACCCCAACG
>DMQJ01000423.1:3658-4101 GCA_003455715.1 Acidimicrobiaceae bacterium
CGGCCATGGCACTGCACCCCAACGGCGTTCACCACCTGGCCATCAGCACCACCGACATCAAGCAGCAGATCGAGTTCTTCACCGATGTGCTCGGCGGCACCTTGAAGGCCCTGTACTGGATGCACGGCGTCGACGGCACGTTCCACGGGTTCGTCGAGCTCAGCCCATCGTGCTACGTGGCCTTCGTGCAACACCCTGGCAACACGGATCGCAACGAGTTGGGTGTCACCCACGCGGGGAACGCCGGCGGCCCGTTGCCCGGTGGCACCATGCAGCACGTCGCGCTCAACGTCGATTCGCTCGACGAGTTGCTGGCGCTGCGCGACCGCATTCGCGACCGCGGTGTGGTGGCCCTCGGCCCGATCGACCATGGCATGTGCCAGAGCCTGTACTTCGCCGGGCCCGAGGGACTGTGCCTGGAGATCGCCACCGGCGGCAACATC
>DMQJ01000423.1:4316-4588 GCA_003455715.1 Acidimicrobiaceae bacterium
GAGATCGCCACCGGCGGCAACATCGACGGCAACGCCTGGATCGACCCCGAGGTGGTGGCCCTCGCCGGTATCAACGCCGACGAACTGGCGCGCTATCGGCAGCCAGCCGACTTCGCCCGGCCCGACCATCCGGTGGCCCAGCCGTCGCCCGACCCGGCCAAACCCAACCTGGTGTACCCGCCCGCGCAGTACGCCGCCATCACCCGGCTGCCCGACGAAGCGTTCTGGCACTCTGTCGACAACGAACCCCCCGTGAAGTCCGCCTGACCCAC
>DMQJ01000362.1:0-489 GCA_003455715.1 Acidimicrobiaceae bacterium
CCCCCCGCCCCCCCCCCGCGCCCCCCCGCCGGGCGCCCCGGTCTCGTGGGTGAGGGGCGACGCCGCGAGCGAACTGCTCGGTGCCATCTACGCCCGCCTGCTGGAAGATGCCGGGTTCCGCGTCAGCCGCCGCGACCCGGTCGACATGCCTCGCGAGCAGTACATCGCCGAACTCGAGGCGGGCAGCATCGATGTGCTCACCGACTGGACCGGCGACGTCGTGGTGTATCTCTACGCCGACCGCGACACCCCGCCGTCCACCAGCGTGCCCGACAGCCCGGCCACCACTGCAGCACCCATCACGATCCCCACCACCACCACGGTGCCCGAGACCGTGCCCGACACCGCAACCGCCGACACCGCCACCGACGACACGACTGCCGACACGACGGCGGAGGAAACCACCACCACGTTGCCGCCCGACACCACCATCGCCGGGCCCGAAGGGCTGCCCACCACCACCACGCTTCCCGAGCCCATCACCAACGG
>DMQJ01000362.1:722-3133 GCA_003455715.1 Acidimicrobiaceae bacterium
CGCTCCACCACCGAGCAGGTGGTGGCCATCCAGGCTGCGCTGCCGGTGAACGTGGTGAACGCCAACGCGATCGCGGGCGAACGCAAAGACATCATCGCCTGCACCGCCGATGCCATGGAGGCCAACGCGGGCTTCCAACTGGTCACCCTCACCGACCTGGCTTCCATCGCCCCGCAGATCCGCCTCGGCGCAACCGCCGAATGGCAGGCCGACACCGAAGACGGTCTGCCCGCATGGGAACTGTTCTACGGCGGCGAGTTCGCCGAGGTGGTCACCGTCACCGATCCGGCCGCTGCGGCCGAGGCTGGCGACGTCGACTGCGTGGTCATCAACTCGCTCGACCCGGCCGTGGGCACGCAGCGCATGACCGTGCTCACCGACGACAAGGTGATGTTCGTCGGCAACGCCGCCATCGCGCTGGTGAACGCAGAGCTCGGCACCCCCGACCTGCTCGCCACCCTCGATGCTGCGGCCAGCGCGCTCACCACCTCCGAACTCAACCGCCTGGTGCGCCTGGTGGAGAACGGCGGCGATGTGGTGGAAATCGCCAACGCCTTCGTCGACGCACTCTGATCGAAGCGCTCACCAGCCGTGACGGTCACCGTCGAGCACCTCACCAAGCGGTTCGGTTCGGCGGTCGCCGTCGACGACCTGAGCTTCACCGTGCAGCCCGGTGTGGTCACCGGCTTCCTCGGACCCAACGGTTCGGGCAAGAGCACCACCATGCGCTGCATGCTGGGCCTCGACCGACCGAACCACGGCACCACGCTCTTCGACGGTCGGCCGTTCACATCGTTCACCACGCCGCTCCGCGAGATTGGCGCCCTTCTCGACGCGGGTTACGTGCACCCCGGTCGCAGCGGTCGTAACCATCTGCGATGGCTCGCTGCCAGCAATGGCCTGCCGTCGCACCGTGTGAACGAGGTGCTCGAGCTGGTCGGCCTCACTTCGGCCGCCGGGGCGAAGGTGAAGAGCTACTCGCTCGGGATGCGCCAGCGGCTGGGCCTGGCCGGCGTCCTGCTGGGCGACCCGCAGGTGGTAATGCTCGACGAACCGGCCAACGGACTCGACCCCGAAGGCATCCGCTGGATTCGCGACGTGCTCGCCCACCTCGCCGGGCAGGGCCGCACCGTGTTGGTGAGCAGCCACCAGTTGGCCGAGATCGCGCTCATCGCCACCGACCTGGTGGTCATCGGCAAGGGTCGGCTCATCGAGCAGAGCACGGTGCAGCAGTTCATCGCCACCCACGCCGACAGGTGGGTGCAGGTGAAGAGCCCGTCGCTGGGCAGCCTGCGAGCGGCGCTGGCCGCGGCCGGGGGCGACGTCACCGACATCGACCCCACCACCCTGCACGTACGCAATCTGGCCATCGAGACCATCGGCGAAGCAGCGGCCCACGCCAGCGTGGTGCTGCACGAACTGTCTCCCCAAACGGGTTCGCTGGAAGACGCCTTCCTGGCCGCCACCGCCGACGCCCAGGAGTACCGCTCGGCCATGCCCGCCGGAGGTGCGTCATGATCCTGCGTGCGATGCGAGCAGAGTGGATCAAGCTGCGCACCGTCACCGTCACCTGGGTGCTTGCTGCCATCACCGTGGCGCTGCCGCTCCTGGTGAGCCTGCTCACTGCCTTCTTCCAAGCCGACGATCGTGGCTACGACTCTCGGCGGATGATGGAGAACATCACCGGCTCGTTGTCGCTCACCGCGCTGCTGCACGCCGTGTTGGCGGCCACCACCGTCACCACCGAGTTCGGGTTCAACACCATCCGCCCCACCTTCGTGGCCGTGCCCCGACGTGGCGTCGTGGTGGCGGCGAAGGCGTTGGTGGGTGTGTTGCTGGCCGGTGGGCTCACCGCTGCGGTGCTGGTGGTGCAGGTGGTGGGCAGCCTGGTCATCGCCGACGCGCAGGGCGCCGAGGTGGCCGTGGGCGACGTGCCCACCGCGGTGCCTGCCATGGTGGGTGCCGTCGTGTTGGCGATGCTGATGGCCCTCGCCGGCCTGGGCGTGGGCATGGTGTTGCGCAGCACGCCCGGCGCCGTCACCTTGCTGCTGGCGTGGCCGCTGCTCGGCGAAAGCCTCATCGGCGGCATCATCGGTGTCATCACCGACTCGGAGGAAGTGATGCGCTGGCTGCCGTTCCAGTGCGGCTTCCGCCTCGTGCAGTTGGAGCTGTTCGAGGGCCCCAGCCGACCGGTGAGCGGCTTCGTGTTCGGCGCCGTCGCTGCCGGCCTGCTCGCCCTCGGCGGTTGGCTGGTACAACGCCGCGACGCCTAGCCCGTTACCCGGGCTCGGCAGGGCCGTTAGCGGGCCCGCAACTCCAGGGCGTCGCGCTTCAAGATGGTGTAGCGGCGCTCGTGCTGATCGACCCAGCCGAGGCGGATGAAGCTGGCGATGGCTTTGTTGACCCGCTCG
>DMQJ01000362.1:3297-3487 GCA_003455715.1 Acidimicrobiaceae bacterium
GCGATGGCTTTGTTGACCCGCTCGCGCGAGGCGCCCACCATGCCAGCCAGTTCTTCCTGCGTGATGGGCAGGGTGAACTCGTCGGCACCTTCGCTGAGCTCGAGCAGACGCTTGGCCGTGCGGCCGGTGACATCGAGGAACACGCTGTCGGCGAGCGCTTCGTCCATCACACGCAGGCGGGCGGCCAGCA
>DMQJ01000362.1:3763-4370 GCA_003455715.1 Acidimicrobiaceae bacterium
GGTCGAACGGGATGGCCAGCACGGTGGACGGCTCGAGCGCTCGGGCCATGGCCGAGCGCGGGCCTTCGTCGAGCATGGCCATCTCGCCGAACAGATCGCCACCGTCCATGAGGGCCACCACGGTTTCGCGGTGGTCGATGGGGTTGGCGATGGCGATGGCCACCCGGCCACTCACCACGAGGTACAGCGAGTCGGCAACGTCGCCCTCGCGGAACAACACGTCGCCGCGGATGAGGTGGAGTTCGCTGCCCGCCGCGGCGAGGTCGCGAATGACCGACGGCGGTGCGTCGGCAAAGAAATCAGTACGGGCGAGCAGTTCTTCGTGAGCCATGGATAGTCGGAACGGTACTACCCTCGCCGGGGTGCCGCAGCAGCAGCCTGATTCGAATCGTCCGACGGTGTGGGCCGTGGTGGTGGCTGGTGGCTCGGGGCAGCGCTTCGGCGGCCCGAAGCAGTACGAACAGTTGGGCGCCCAACGGGTCATCGACTGGTCGATGGCGGCTGCGCGCGCCGCCTGCGACGGAGTGGTGCTCGTGGTGCCCGCCCCCGACGCCGAGCGTGAGGGTGGCGTGGCCGGAGGTGCGTCGCGCAGCGAGAGCGTGCGCAA
>DMQJ01000049.1:0-120 GCA_003455715.1 Acidimicrobiaceae bacterium
TCGTCCTGGCCAGCCGGTTCGTCCGGTGACGCCGCGGGGTGGTCGACCGGGGTGACGGCATGCCGCCAGGTGAGTTCACGCACGCTGGTGGCATCGACGGGCGCGCCGAGCCCCAAGTCG
>DMQJ01000049.1:410-681 GCA_003455715.1 Acidimicrobiaceae bacterium
CCGAAGGTAGCGCCGCAGCAGGGTCGGCGCGTACCGTCGCTGCTGCCACCTCCGATTCCTCAATCGCCACGCAGGAGATATCGGCCAGCAGCGCCGCTTCTTGAGTGACGGCGCGGGCGTCACCGACGGTGGTCAGTCGTCGCCAGGAGCCTCCGTGGCCCTGCGCTGCAACTCGTTCACCACGCTGGCATCGGCCAGGGTGGTGGTGTCGCCCAGGTTGCGCCCCTCCGCGACATCGCGGAGCAGTCGGCGCATGATCTTGCCGCTGCGG
>DMQJ01000049.1:877-19249 GCA_003455715.1 Acidimicrobiaceae bacterium
CGGCGCATGATCTTGCCGCTGCGGGTCTTGGGGAGGTCGGGGGTGAAGTAGATGGTCTTCGGCTTGGCGATGGCACCGATCTCGTGGGCCACATGGTTGCGCAGCGCCTCGATAGTGGCCTCATGACCGCCACGGAGGGTGACGTAGGCGATGATGGCCTGGCCCGTGGTGTCGTCGTTGGCCCCGACGACGGCCGCCTCGGCGACGTCGGGATGGCTCACGAGCGCGCTCTCGACCTCGGCGGTGCTGATGCGATGGCCCGACACGTTCATCACGTCGTCGACCCGGCCGAGGAGCCACAGGTACCCGTCGTCGTCGAGTTTGCAGCCGTCGCCGGCGAAGTAGCGGCCGTCGTAGCGGCTCCAGTAGGTGTCGTGGTAGCGCTGTGGGTCGCCCCAGATACCGCGCAGCATGCCAGGCCAGGGGCGGGTGAGCGTGAGGTAGCCGCCACCGTGCAGCACCGGCAGTCCCTCGTCGTCGACCACTTCGGCGCCCACTCCCGGCAGCGGGAAGGTGGCCGAACCCGGCTTGGTGGTGGTGCACCCGGGCAGGGGGCTGATCATCATTCCGCCGGTCTCGGTCTGCCACCACGTGTCGACGATGGGGCAGCGCCCGCCACCGATGTGTTCGTGGTACCACATCCAGGCCTCAGGGTTGATCGGCTCTCCGACGCTGCCGAGCACCTTCAAGCTCGACAGGTCGTGTTTGGCTGGTTCCTCCGAGCCCCACTTCATGAACGTTCGGATGGCGGTGGGGGCGGTGTAGAACTTGGTGACCTTGTACTTCTCGATGATCGCCCAGAAGCGGTCGTTGCCCGGGTAGTTGGGCACGCCTTCGTACATCACCTGGGTGGCGCCGTTGGCCAGCGGGCCGTACACGATGTAGCTGTGGCCGGTGATCCAGCCGACATCGGCGGTGCACCAGTAGACGTCGTCGGGTTGTAGGTCGAACACGTACTTGTGGGTGAATGCCACATGGGTGAGGTAACCGCCCGACGTGTGCATGATGCCCTTGGGCTTGCCGGTGGTACCGCTGGTGTAGAGCAGGAAGAGCAGCTGCTCACTGTCCATCGGCTCGGCGGGGCACACCGGATCGGCGGACGCCATGAGGTCGTGGTACCAGTGGTCGCGCCCTGCGGCCATCTCCACCTCGTTGCCGCCGCGGCGCACCACCACGACGTGCTCGATCGTGGGGCAGTGGGCGATGGCCTCGTCGGCGGCTGGCTTGAGCGGAAACACCTCGCCGCGTCGGTAGCCACCGTCGGCGGTGATGAGCACCTTGGCTTCGGCGTCGTTGATGCGGTCGGTGAGGCTCTGGGCGCTGAACCCACCGAACACCACGCTGTGGGCGGCGCCGATGCGGGCGCACGCCAGCATGGCAACGGCTGCTTCGGGGATCATCGGCAGGTAGATGTTCACCCGGTCGCCCTTGGCCACCCCGAGCCCCTTCAACGCGTTGGCGAACTGCTGCACTTCGGCGAGCAGGTCGGCGTAGGTGACGGTACGCGTGTCGCCTGGCTCGCCCTCCCAGTGGAAGGCCACCTTGTCGCCTCGGCCAGCGGCCACGTGGCGATCGAGGCAGTTCTCGCTGACGTTGAGCTGGCCGCCCACGAACCACTTGCTGAACGGGAGTTCCCACTCGCAAATGGTGTGCCAGTCGTGCTGCCAGGTGAGCAGATCGGCGGCCTGACGCGCCCAAAAACCCTGGTAGTCGCGGCTGGCTTCGTCGTACATGCTGACGTCGGCCACCAACGCCTGGCGCTTGAACTCAGCGGAGGGCGGGAAGGTGCGCTGCTCGTCAAGCAGGGCGTCGATGGTGTCGTGCGGCTCGGTCATTGTGGTACCCCCACGGAGAAACGTCGGCAGGTTGGAGACAGTAGCCGCGGCGCGCCGTCAGATTTCGATGCGGGACCCGACCTCGAACACTTGATGATCGGGCAGGTTGAAGAACCGCACTGCACTGTCGGCGCCCCGGTTGAGCCATACGAAGAGGTGCTCTGCCAGCGGGTTCATGCCCGGGGCCTTGCCTGCCACCACACTCTCGCGGCCGATGAAGTAGGTGACGTCGTCGGGGTCGAACGTGAGGCCACGGACCTTCAGCCCCGCCAGTGCGGCTGGCACGTCGGGTTCTTCCATGAATCCGTAGCGGAGTTGAACCTGGAACACCCCTGGCTCGACGCGGGCGACCTCCGAGCGTTCCTCGGGGCTCACTCGGGGCTTGTCGGTGGTCTCCACGCTCACCAGCAGCGTGGTCTGGTGCAGCACCTTGTTGTGGCGCAGGTTGTTCATCAACGCTGGCGGGGCCTTGCCCAGGTCCTTGAACAAGAACACGCCCGTACCGTGCACACGCTTGACGTCGCTGTGCTCGTCGAGCACCTCGGCGATCGGCCGCTCGCCGCGGCGAATGCGGGCCGCCACCAGTTGCCGACCACGACGCCAGGTGGCCATCTGCACCATCAACACCGCTGCCACCGTGAGGGCGAACCAGCCGCCGTGCGGAATCTTGGGGATGTTGGCGCCAAGAAACCCGAGTTCCACCAGCAGCATCGGCACACACACCAGGAACGCCTTCCACCTCACCCAACCCCATCGGTCGGTGAGCACGCGGAAGAAGATGAGGGTGGTGATGGCCATCGTCATCGTGACCGCGATGCCGTACGCGGCGGCCAGCTTGGTCGACGTCTGGAAGCCGATCACGAGGCCCACGCAGGCCACCATCAGGGCCCAGTTCACCAGCGGTACATAGATCTGCCCAGAGTGGTGCTGTGAGGTGTGATCGATGCGGATGCGCGGCAGATAGTCGAGTTGCACAGCCTGTTGGGTGAGGCTGAACACGCCGGAGATGAGCGCCTGGGAGGCGATGACCGTGGCCATCGTGGCCAACACCACCATGGGCAGCTTCATCGCTTCGGGGGCCATGAGGAAGAAGAAGCGCTTCTCGACATCCTCGGGGTTGGCGAGCAGGAATGCTCCTTGCCCCCAGTAGTTGAGCATCAGCGCCGGCATCACCAGGCAGTACCAGCCGATGGCAATCGGCTTGCGCCCGAAGTGGCCCATGTCGGCATACAACGCCTCACCACCGGTGACCACCAGGAAGATCGAGCCGAGCGCCAGGAACGCGTCGTGGGTCTCCCCCTGGAAGAAGCGGACCGCCCAGATCGGGTTGATCGACTGGAACACCGATGGCGACTCGAGGATCCAGCGGATGCCCAGCACCGCCAGCACGGTGAACCAGACGATCATGATCGGCCCGAACACCTTGCCTACCGCGCCCGTCCCTCGCTTCTGTACGAGGAACAGCACCACGAGGATGGCGATGGAGATGGGCAGCACCCAGTCGGCAAACCCGGCATCGACTTCCTCGAGGCCCTCCACCGCGCTGAGCACGGAGATGGCTGGCGTGATGATGCCGTCGCCGTACAGCAACGCTGTTCCGAACACCCCGAGCGTCACCAGTGCACCGGCCTTGGCCACCTTCTGGTGGCGGGGCATCACCAGGCTGGTGAGGGCGAGGATGCCGCCCTCACCGTGGTTGTCGGCTCGCATCACGAAGTACAGGTACTTCACGGAGATGATGAGGATGAGCGACCAGAAGGCCAGCGATCCCACGCCGTACACATTGGTCTCGTTCACCGTCAGCACGTGGGTGTGCTCGGTGAAGGCCTCACGAAGCGAGTAGAGCGGCGACGTACCGATGTCGCCGTACACCACACCGAGCGCACCCACCACGAGCGCCCCCTGGCCAACGGCCGTGTGGTGCGGCGAGTGCGCGGCCACGGGCGCCGTCGCTGCAGATGTGGATGGTGATGGTTCAGCGGGTTGTGATGGAGCGTCCATGCGGTGATCGACGGTACACCCACGGCCACGTTCGTCGCCGCATACGCGAACCGGCCGCCCACCATCACTGGTGGGCGGCCGGGGTCATCGCTCCGCGCCGCGAAGAGCTCCCGTTCTCAGCGGCGAGCAGGGCGACGAGACAGCAGCAGGGTGAGCACACCCATGCCGAACACCAGGAGACCGAAGGGCACCAGCGAGCCGCTGCTGGCACCGGTCTCGGGGAGGTTCCCACGTACGATCGTGGTGGTGGTGGGGGTTCCCGCACCGCTGCCCTGGTCGGTGGTCGTCGTGGTGTCGCCGGTGACCGTGCTGCCCACCTTCGCCGACAGGTCGCACACCGCACCGTCGGGAACCGGCAGGCACGAGAGCGCTTCTTCTGCCTGCGTGCGGTTGGCCCGTGCCGCATCGAGCGAGCCCTCCTGCTGCTGCGGGTCGATGTAGAACCCGACGACCTTGGCCTGGTTGAGCAGGATGGTGTCGATGGCCACGTCGGCGTCGACCGTCACGGTGAGGGTGATGGTCTTGGTGAAGCCGTCGACCGGCAGCACGTCGTCCATCTCGCACACCACCAACTGGGGCTGGTTGGCGTCGACCAAGTTGCAGGTGCCTGCATCGTCCTCGATTTCCCAACTGGCCAGCATCACATCGGCGGGGAGAAGGTCGCTGATCTCCACATCCTCCAAGGCGAGGGCCCCGGTGTTGTGCGCCTGCAGGGTGTAGGTGAGTTCGTCGCCGCCCTGCACCGAGGTGGCCGAGACCTGCTTGTCGAGTTCGATCGCCGCGTAGCTGTTGACAATGACCACACTGACGGTCTCACCGAGGTGACCAGTGAGGGTGATCTCGCCGGGCGTCACGCTGTGTGCGTTGGCCGTGCCGGGGTCGGTCTCCTCGATCTTGTAGGTGAACCCGGTGCCGTCGCCCGTGCTCGGCAGGTCGAGGGTGACGGTTTCACCGTTGCTGATCTGGAAGGTCTCTTCAACGACGTAGTTCGGCGGAACGAGACGCGACACGGTGATGGTGTACTCCTCGTCGCCCGTGGTGCCCTCGACATCTTTGGTGAACTCGACGGTGCGGGAACACACGTCGTCCGGCGAACCCGAGGTCCATGTGTCGCCGTCGTAACCGACGATCTCCACCTCGATACCCGGGCCAGCAGCGCTGACTCGGGCGCTACTGGCGGCATTGATCTCCGTGCTGTCGCCGGCCCACTCCACCTCGATGGTGTCGTCGTTCGGGTTGGTGATGTCGAACCACTCCTTGATGGTGTTGCCGTCGGTGTCGACCACCTTGCAGTACGGGGCAACGGTGAGCTCGGGCTGCCAGCACTTGTCCTGGTCGGGTTCTTCCTCACAGCTCACTTCGCACTCGGGCTGCGTCGGGTCGTCCTCACACGTCACTTCGCACTCGGGCTGCGTGGGATCTTCGTCGCACGACACTTCACACTCGGGCTGCGTCGGATCTTCGTCGCACGACACCTCACACTCGGGCTGCGTCGGATCTTCCTCGCAGGTCACCACACAGGGGGGGATGTCGGTGGTGGGATCGTCGTCACATTCGGGTTCCGGCGGGTCGTAGTCGAAGCACGCGAACCAGTGACTGATCGCCGGCACGTTGCCACCGTTGTTGAGGGGCGACACCATGTTGGCGACCGGCGGGTTGTAGATGTTGTACGCGCTGCCGCCCTTCACGATGACCACGTAGAAGGTGACACCGTCGGCCACGTTGGAAATCGTGACGTACTGGCTCGTGGTGATGGTGACGGTGAAGTAGCCACCCGGCACCTGGCCGCTCGCCCCACCACCCGCGCCTGCGTAGTACATGGTGGCATTCGGGTAGCCCGCCTGGGCGCAGCTGTCGACATTGCCCTCGACCGTGACGGGGTTGGCCACGATGGCGGAGGCGTTGCCCACCATCAATCCCGACAAGGCCAGCATCAGCCCCGCCACCATTGCGGCCCAGGCCGCCCACACTCGTGCTTTCATCAGATACTCCCGTTCCTTGACCTTCCGACGATGGTAGGGGTGGGGTCACGTCACGGGGAATAGTTCGTTCGGCTCATTTCCCAAGTGCGTCAAGTAATCGTCAAGCTCGCCACTCCACCGCGAGGAACCCTCCGAGCCCGGCGGGGTCGAGCAAGCTCTCCGCTTCGCGCACTCGACTCCGCATGCGCAACGCATCGAGTGTGGGCCGCGCCGCCGCAGCCTCCCAGGCCGCCCTCCCCTCCTCCACCAGGTCGGCAATGCCCCAGCGCTGCAGGAACTGGGCTTGCGTGCGCACCACCTCGGGCTCGGGGAGTTGATCGAGACACACCTGGGTGGTGATGTCTTGTGCGCCCGGTTGGCGCAGGTAGTGATCGCCGCGCTCGTGGCCTCGATAGGTGCGCAACCAGGTTCGCCACGGCTCAAGGGCCAATGCGGCCGTGCGCGCCGTGCAGTAGTCGAAGCAGAGCAGCGTGCCCCCTGACGCAAGCGCGGCACGTGCGGCCGACAGCCAGCGTGCACCGGCCTCGTGCACGGGGAGCCGGGCACCGTGTGGGGCGGTGCGGGGCATGAAGGTCGCCCACTCCTCCGGCGCCCGGCGGAGGACCTCGCTCACCGTCCCGTCGGCGCCGACCGCCACGTGCGCTTCACGCCACGCGCCGTCGAACACCGCAAGCCGGAAGGGAACGTTGTCGAGTAGTTCGTTGGCCACCACCACACCAGGCCGCTGCCCCTCGGGCAGTTCCGGTAGCGACCTCACACCATCGGGGTGACGGGTCCGCTGGGCCTCGCTGACTTCCACGGCCACGTAACGGCCCGCCCAGTGGGGAGCGGCCAAGAGCACCGTGCGGGCCAAGGTGCCTGGGCCAGCGCCCACTTCGATCACCGTGAAGCCGTCCGGGCGACCCTGACGTTGGAACTCGGCGTCGATCCACCGTGCCACCACGGCACCGAACAGCGGGCCCACCTCGGGCGAGGTGAGGAAGTCGCCTCGTCGACCCGCTTGCCCACCGACGGTGTAGAAGCCGCTGGCGCCGTAGAGCGCCTCATGCATGTACTCGTCGAAGCGCAGCGGACGGCCGAGGTGCGCTTGCTGCGCCGCCAGCGACGTGACGACGGGGTCAGCCACCGAAGGCGAACGTGAGGTCGGCCAGGTCGCCGAAGCGGGCGACCGCACCGGGCAGCACACCCATCACCATGGTGCCAATGCCGCACAGCGCGATGGCCACCACGATGGGCGACGGCACGCGCACCGGCGTCTCGTCGCCGTCGGGTGCCGGCTTCATCCACATCTCGCGCATCACGGTGATGTAGTAGGCCGTGGCGATGACCGCGTTGATGGCACCGACGATGGCGATGGTGTAGCCCCACCCGCCTCCTGCTTCCACCACCGCTCGGAACGCACCGAACTTGGCGTACCAGCCGCCGAGCGGCGGGATGCCGGCCAACGAGGCGAGGAAGATGGTCATCATCACCGCCAGGCCGGGGGCGTAGTTGAACAGTCCACCGAAGCTGCTGATCTCGCCGCTGCGGGTCTTGCGGGCCACCGCGATGACCACGGCGAATGCACCGAGGTTGGTCGCGGCGTAGATGAGCAGGTAGACGACGACAGCCTTCAACGCCGGGCCAGCGGCCTCGCCGGTACCTGCGACAGCCAGCGGCATGAGGATGAACCCACCCTGGCTGACGCTGGAGTACGCCAGCATGCGGACGATGTTGGTCTGCTTCAGTGCCAACAGGTTGCCGACCGTCATGGTGAGCGCAGCGAGCACCCACATGAACGGCTGGTACACATCGTGGGCCATCGGGAAGGCGAGGTAGACCATGGCCAGAAGGCCGGTGAAGCCCGCAGCCTTCGACGCAACGCTGAGAAACGCGGTGACCGGCGTGGGAGCACCCTGATAGGTGTCGGGGGCCCACGTGTGGAATGGCACCGCACTCACCTTGAACGCGAAGCCGACGATGACGAACACGATGGCCAGCACCTGCATGCCGACCTTGTCGCCCTCGAGCGTGAGCGCCTGGCCCACATCGGTGAGTCTGGTGCTGCTGGCGAGTCCGTACATGAGGCTCATGCCGTACAACAGCACAGCGCTGGCGAACACACCGAGCAGGTAGTACTTCACGCCCGCTTCATTGCTCTTGCTGTCGCGCTTGCGCCAGGCAGCCATCATGTAGGCCGGGATCGACAGGAACTCCAGCGCCACGAACACGCTGATGAGGTCGCGCGAGCTGGCCATCATCACCATGCCGAGCACGCTGCTGAGCAGCAGCACGTAGTACTCACCCTGGTAGTAGTGGCCTTCCTCCATCTCGTTGCTGCTCATCAGCACCACCACATACGCACTGAGCAGGAACAGACCCTTCAGAGCGAGCGCGAACTCATCGACGATGTAGCGACCGTCGAATAGGGCACGCATGTCGTCGCCCACCACCGCCAGCGTGGCGACGGGGATGAACGCCCCGATGAGCACGAAGCCCGTCAGCGTGCCGGTGATCCAGCGCTTGTGGTCGGGCACGAACAGGTCGACCAACAGCACCGCGCACAGGCCGACCGCCATCACGATCTCGGGTGCGAGCGCGTGGTAGTCGACGTGCGGTGCCTTGAAGTCGGCGACCTGGGCGAGTAGCGACAACATCAGGTCACTTCCCTGCCACGAAGTGGTCGGTGATGAGTTGCACTGCGGGGTCCATCACGTCGAACATCAGCGAGGGCACGACACCGAACAGCACGATGGCGATGAGCAGCGGGGTCCAGGCTGCCCACTCGAACGAGTTGACGTCGTGAATGTCGCTGCCATGGTCGTCGCCGCCATGGTCGTCGTGACCGTGACCGTGCCCGCCTCCTGCGAACTCCGCCGCCGGGGTTCCGAATGCGGTGCGCTGGTAGAGCCACAGCAGGTACGCAGCGGCCAGAACGGTGCCGAGGGCGGAGATGACCGTGAGCACCTGGTACAGGGTCTCGTGGCCATTGTCGACCAGCGCGCCAGCCGGGTTCCAGGCAGCGAGGATCGCGGGGAACTCACCCCAGAAGCCTGCCAAGCCGGGCAGGCCGAGAGATGCCATGGCACAGAAGCCGAGGATCCAGCCGAGGCGTGGCATCTGGATGAGGATGCCGCTGAGGCGCTTGATCTCGAGCGTGTGGTAGCGCTCCTTCACCGAGCCCGCCAGGAAGAACAACATGCCAGTGATGAGGCCGTGGGCCACCATGCCGAACATCGCGGCGTTGATGCCGAGCGGGGTGAGCGTGGAGATGCCGAGCATCACGAAGCCCATGTGCGCCACCGATGAGAACGCGATGAGCCGCTTCATGTCGGTCTGCGCCAAGCAGCCCAGGGCGCCGTAGATGATGCCGACGACGGCGAGCACGCCGATGATGGGCGCCCAGGTCTTGGCGGCTTCAGGCAGGAACGGGATGGCGATGCGCACGAAGCCGTAGGTGCCGAGCTTCAGCAGAATGGCGGCCAGGATGACCGAACCCTGGGTGGGCGCCTGGGTGTGGGCGTCGGGCAACCAGGTGTGGAACGGGAACATCGGCACCTTCACCGCGAAGCCCACGAACATGCCGCCGAAGATCCACAGGCCGGTGTTCTTGCTCACCAGATCGCTGTTCTCCATGAACCACTGGAAGCTGAAGTTGGCGGCCGCCGGGTCGGCGCTGTTGTTCTTGGTGACGATGTAGAGAGCGATGAAGGCCACCAGCATGAGGGCCGACCCGAACATCGTGTAGAGGAAGAACTTCAGCGAGGCGTACTGGCGATTCTCGCCACCCCACACGCCGATCATGAAGTACATCGGCAGCAGCACCACTTCGAAGAAGACGAAGAAGAGGATGAGGTCTTGGGCGATGAAGGTGCCCGCCATACCGGTCTGCAGCACGAGCATGAGGATGAAGAACGCCTTGGCGTTACCCGGGCTGGGGATGTGGTTCCAGCTGTAGATCATCACCAGCACGGTGATGACCATCGAGAGGAAGTAGAGCGGCAGCGAGATGCCGTCGAGGCCGATGGTGTACGTGGCACCGATCGGTTCGATCCACATCTGGTCCTTCACCGCGAACTGCAACACCCCGGCGGCGTCGTAGTCGAACTGGGTGAGGGTGTAGATGCCCACCGCCAGCGTGGCCACAGCGGTGACCAGGCCGACGAGCTTGGCCTCCTCCTCGTTCTTCTTCGGGATGAAGAGCATCACCAGCACGCCAGCCAACGGCAGGAAGGTGCCGAGGCTGAGGAGCCAATTCTGTGCATGATCCATCTGAGGTTCCCTTTAGCTGTTGACGAGGACGAGGATGAGGGCTGCGACTGCGGCGGCTCCGAAGAGCAACGTGCCGTACATACCCACCTTGCCGGACTGGACAGGTTGCAGTTGGCCGCCGGCACCACGGGCCGTGGTGCCACTGCCATTGACGACGCCATCGACCAGACCCTGGTCGATGTACTTGTAGACGAACTGGCCGGTGCGCTTGCCGGCCAAGCCGACCTGGTTCACCGTGCCGTCGAGCACGTGCTGGTTCACCCAGTACGCAGCCTTGCTGAGCGGGTAGGCCACGAAGCGGACGATGACGTTCTCGTAGAGGTGGTCGAGGTAGTACTTGTTGACCAGGAACTTGTGACCCCAACGCAGCGGTGCCACCCGCTGGGTAAGGCCCTTGAACGGGCTCTTGGCATCGCCGAACACGGCCTTACTGAGGAAGAAGCTGAGGCCGATGCCCACCGCGATGAGCAGCAGGCCGGGTGCCGCAGCAGCCCACGTGAACTTCGGAGGCGGTGGTACCACCATGGCCGAGCCAGCACCGATGGAGCTGTGCGTCATGTGCTCGAACCAGTGGATACCGAGTGCCGGGGCATTGAGGTAACCGGCAATCACCGCCAGCACACCGAGGATGATGAGCGGCACGGTGATCTGCCAGGCCGAGTCGGTGGGCGCGAACGGCAGCGGCTTGCCGTGGTGCACCGGCGCATGGTGATCGTCGTGGCCGTGGGCGTCGTGGGCGGCGTGCGCGTGGCTGTCGATCTCGTGGTCGAGGTCGGCGTGCTCCTGGGCGAAGGCAACCGCATGACCCTCGTCGTGAGCCTCATCGTCGTGGTGGGCATCGCCGTGCACGAAGTGGGCGGCGCCGCCACGAGCCTTACCGAAGAACGTGAGGTACGTGGCCCGGGTCATGTAGGCGGCGGTGAGACCGGCACCGATGATGCCGACGATCCAGAAGATCTTGTAGTCGTTGTACTTGGCCGAGTCGATGATCTCGTCCTTGCTGAAGAAGCCACTTCCGATGAACGGAATGCCCATCAGCGCGGCCGTGCTGACGATCCACACCACGAAGGTGACCGGCATCTTGCGCCACAGGCCACCCATGTCTTTCTTCATGTCGAAGCTGTGATGGCTGCCGGTGTGGGCGATGGAGCCTGCGCACAGGAACAACGCGCACTTGAAGAACGCGTGGGTGAAGATGTGGAACACGGCACCGGTCCAGGCACCCACACCGAGGCCCATCATCATGTAGCCGAGCTGGCTGACGGTGCTGTACGCCAACACCTTCTTGATGTCGTCTTGCACGAAGGCCAAGCCGGCGGCGATGAGCACGGTGATGCCACCGATGACGGCGATGAGGTTCACGTCTTGGCCGAGCATGTTGATGTCGAGGCCGACGTGGAACACCGGGTACAGGCGAGCCACGAGGAACACGCCAGCCACCACCATGGTGCTGGAGTGCAGCAGCGACGACACCGGCGTGGGGCCGGCCATGGCGTCGGGCAACCAGGTGTGCAGCGGGAACTGGCCGCTCTTGCCGATGCAGGCAATGAACAGGGCGATGGCGGCGAACATCAGCATGCCCTTGTCGCCGTTCTCGAAGTTGGCGGCCAGGTTGTTGATCTCGCCGATCTCCAGCGTGCCGAACAACATCAGCAGAGCGCCGGTGCCCACCAGCAGACCCATGTCGCCGACACGCACCGTGAAGAACGCCTTCAACGCGGCCTTGGCGTTGGGCAGTTCCTCCCACCAGTGGCCGATGAGCATGAACGAGCAGAGGCCCATGATTTCCCAGCCGAGGATGAACTGCACCATGTTGGGTGCGAGCACCATGGTGAGCATGCCTGCCGAGAACAGCGTGAGGCTGGCGAAGAAGTGGGTGTAGCGCCGGTCGCCACGCACGTACTCGGTGGAGTAGATCTGCACGAGCGTGGAGATGAACGCCACCAAGAGCAACAGGGTGACGGCGAGGCCGTCGATGTACGAGCCGATGCTCACGTCGAGGTTGCCGACGCTGAACCAGCTCCAGACCTTGCTCACTGCGTCGACGTGCGGCGGGGCTTCCTCGCTGGCCGCGGCCACCGCACGACCCATGCCCGACACCAGGCCGAGCGCGTGCTCACCCTCCTCGCCACCGTGGCCCGCCGAGTTGACCCGGTCGATCCACTGGAACGCCGTGCCAGCGGCCAGCACCAGCGCGCCGAGCATGCTGGCGATGCCGAACTCGCTGCCGCCGCGCGGCATGCGCTTGCCGAAGAAGATGATGAGGAAGAACGCCACGGCCGGGATGACCGGGATGAGCCAGGCGTGCTCGAGGAACCAGCCCGCCGACTCGTGCACGGCTTCTGTGCCTTCAGCGAACATGCGTCAGCCCTTCATTTCCGACAGCTCGTCGAGCGCGATGCTCTTCTTGTTGCGATAGATCAGCAGCACCATCGCCAAGCCGACGCCGACCTCTGCGGCGGCGATACCGATGATGTACAGCGCGAACACACTGCCCTCCAACCCGCCGTTCATCAGGTCGAACGCAAGCAGGTTGATGTTCACGGAGTTGAGGATGAGCTCGATGCTCATCAGCACCATGACGGCGTTCTTGCGGGCGAGCACGCCGTACACGCCGATGCAGAACAGCACTGCGCCAAGGATGAGGAACTGATTGACGAGCATCGCGTCAGTCCTTTCGAGCCAGCACGATGGCGCCGATCACAGCGGCGAGCAGCACGAACGACAGCGCCCAGAACGGCAGGATGTAGGGGCTGAAGATGAGGTCGCTGATGGCGGCGGTGGAGGCGGCCGTACCCGACGTGACGTCGAGCTTGTCGTCGCCCAGACCGTCGATGAGCACGTACACCATCACGCCGAGCAGCAGCAGCGCCACGGGGATGCCGGCCGCCCAGTTCTTGTTGTTGAGGTCGGCGTCGCGCCCAAGCTTGGCCCGGGTGAGCATGACGCCGAACAAGAACAGCACCATCACGGCACCGATGTAGACGAGCACCTGGGTGACGGCCACGAACTCGGCGGCAAGGAGGATGTAGAGGGCGGCCGCGCCGGCCATCACCATCACCAAGCTCAGCGCGGCGTGCACCACATTGCTCGACGACACCACGCGAAGGGCGAACAGCACCATCACCGCAGCGATGATGCCGAAGGCCACGTTCTGGGCGACGACGATGTCGGAAGCGAGCATCACTTCCCCTTCTTCTTCTCGGCACCGGCCTCGAGCGCAGGCGCTTCGGGCACGGTTTCCATCCACTCACCGAGCTTGGTCTTGTCGTGCAACAGGTCGGCGATCTTCGGCTCGCTGTACTCGTACTCGGGGCTCCAGAACAGCGCGTCGAACGGACACACCTCGACGCAGATGCCGCAGTACATGCACAGCGCGTAGTCGATGTCGAAACGGTCGAGCTTGTTCACCTTGCGCGGGGCGCCACCGGCGCGTCGCGGCGGGGCGAGGTCTTTGTGGGCCTCGATGAAGATGCACCAGTCGGGGCAGCTACGAGCGCAGAGCATGCACGCGGTGCAGTTGTCTTCGCGCAGCGCGATGACACCGCGGGCACGGATGGGCGGGCTTTCCTTCTCGTGCGGGTATTGCACGGTGTGCGCGCCGCCGCCGAGCTTCTTGGGCTTGATGGTCTCGGCCATCGTGCGCGCCGTGACCCCGAGGCCCTTGATCATTCCGGGCACCTTGGGCATTTAGAACACCACCTTCAGGATGGCCGTGATCATGATGTTGACCAGGCTGATCGGCACGAGCACCTTCCAGGCGAACCGCTGCAACTGGTCTTCACGCATACGCGGGAAGCTGAACCGCACCCACATGATGATGCCGCTGAGCACCACCATCTTGGTGACGAGGATGAGCGGGCCGCCGACGTTCATCCAGTTGTCGATGCCGTCGACCGACTCCCAGCCGAACCAGCTGAACGGGAGGCCCCAGCCGCCGAGGAACAGCACGCTGGCGATGAGGCTGAACACACCGGCCGTGGCGAACTCGGCGATGAAGAAGATGAGGAAGCGGAAACCGGAGTACTCGGTCATGTAGCCCGACACGAGTTCGCTCTCGGCGATGGGCATGTCGAACGGGGTCTGGGTGAGTTCGGCCTGCACCGAGATCATGAACACCAGGAAGCCGACGAACTGGGTGAGCAGGAACGGGTTGCCGAGGCCGTCGAAGCCGAAGATCTCGCCATCGTTCTGCTGGATGACGATGCTCTGCAGGTTCATCGTGCCGGCCTGGATGACCACACCGATGACGCTGAGCACCATGGGCAACTCGTAGGCGATGAGCTGGCCGGCGGCACGGAGGCCACCGAGCAACGAGTACTTGTTGGCGCTGCTCCAGCCCGCCATGAGGATGCCCAGCGTGCTGATGGACGACACGGCCAGCATGTAGAACACGCCGGCGTCGAAGTCGGTGAAGTAGGCGTCGGGGCCGAACGGCACCACGGCCACCAACAGGAAGGTGCTCACCAGCACCACCAGCGGGGCCATACGGAACACCCGCGTGTCGGCGTTCTCGGGGGCGATGTCTTCCTTCTGCAGCCACTTGCCCACTTCGGCAAACAGCTGCAGCGAGCCGTAGGGGCCAGCTTCCATCGGGCCGAGACGGCTCTGCATGAAGCTCATCATCTTGAACAGGAACAGGTACACGATGGTGCCGGCGGGCAGCAGGACGGCAACGGTGCCACCCAGCACACGCAGCAGCGACTGTGCCCAGTAGGGAAGATCGGCAGCGAGCAGGCTCATCGGTCGATGTCTCCGAGGATGAAGTACAGCGAGGCGAGGATGGAGATGACGTCGGGGACGTACACGCCACGCAGCACCCACGGCACGATGGAGATGTTGTTGAAGCTGGCCGAGCGGATCTTCACGCGGAACGGGCCGAGGTCGCCCTTGCTGACCACGTAGTAGCCCATCTCACCCAGCGGGTTCTCGGTGCTTACCCAGGCCTCGCCTTCGGGCACCTTGATGATGCGCGGCACCTTGGCCATGATGGGTCCGGCCGGAATGGTGTCGAGCAGTTGATCGACGATCTTGGTGCTCTCGCGGGTCTCCTGCAGACGGATCCAGCAGCGGGCGAAGCTGTCGCCATCGGGGTGGGTCCACACCTTCCAGTCGACCTTGTCCCACGCCAGCGGCAGGCTCTGGTCGCGGCGGAGGTCCCAGTCGACGCCGCTGGCGCGCAAGTTGGCGCCGCTGAGGCCGTACTGCTTGGCCACGTCGGCGGGGATGACGCCGATACCGCGCAGACGGCTCTGGAAGATCTCGTTGCCGAACAGCAGGTCTTCGATCTCGTCACAGAAGGCCCGGAGGCGCTTCATGACCTGCTTGGTCTCGGCGATCCAGCCCGCCGGCAGGTCGTCCTTCAGGCCGCCGATGCGGTCGAAGTTGGGGTGGAAGCGACCGCCCGTGGCGCTCTCGATGAGGTTGAGCACGTACTCGCGGTCGCGGAAAGCGAAGAACACCGGGGTGACGGCGCCGAGCTGCACACCGAGGTCGCCGAGGAACAGCGACACGTTGGCGATGCGGCTGAGCTCGAACAGGATGGTGCGGATGTGCTGGGCGCGAGGCGGGGCCTCGATGTCCATCAGCTTCTCCGCGGCCAGGATGAACGGCACCTCGTTGGCGAAGCTGCCCAGCCAGTCGATGCGGTTGATGAGTGCGGTGACCTGCGGGAAGGTACGCACCTCGGTGAGCTTCTCGTAGCCACGGTGCATGTAGCCCGCGCTGGGCTCGGCCCACACCACCTGCTCGCCGTCGAGGCGCACGATGATGCGAAGGGTGCCGTGGGTGGCGGGGTGCTGCGGACCGATGTTGAGGGTCATCCCCTCGGTTTCGAGTTCCACATTGAGGCGCGCGTCGGCGGCCTGGGCAGCGATGTAGCTGAGCTTCTGACGATCGGCGAGATCGGTCATGCTTCGACCCCCCACGTCTCAATTGTCGGACTCATCCTTCGTCCTCCGAATCGTCGCCGGGGAGCGGCTCGACGTCGGCGATGCCGGGCCACGGCTTCACCATGCGGGCCAACAGCGGGAAGTCTTTGCGCAGCGGATGGCCCTCGAAGTCGGTGGGCAGGTACATGTTGCGCAGGTCGGGGTGGCCGTCGAAGCCGATGCCGAACATCTCGTGGCACTCACGCTCGTGCCAGTTGGCGCCTGCGTACACCGTGACCCACGACTCGATGCTGGGGTGCGCGTCGGCAACGTCGGCCTTGATGGTGACACCGAAGTGCTTGGCCAGGTTGGTGACCCGGGCGAACACCTGCAGCCGGGTGTCGCCACCGGCGTAGCCCTGCTGCACCGTGAGATCGATGGGCTCCTTGGGCTGGGTGGGGTCTTCCTCACTCTTGCCGTAGGGGCTGGGCATCCAGTCGATGGCCGACAGGAAGCAGAAGTAGTCGCAGCCAACGGTGTCGCGCAGCACCAGCCCAGCCTGGCGCCAGGCATCGGTGCGCACGCGCACCCACAGATCGTCGTTGGGCTTCAGCACCACATCGAGCAGGGCATCGCCGAGGGCAGTGCGCAGGGCGTTGACCACGCCTTCACGCAAGCCATCGCCGGGGAGGGCCAGGGTGTCGTCACTCAACGGGGCCACCACCCACCACGATCGGCTCCTTCACCATCGGCTTGTAGCCCTCACCGCGCCAACGGGCGCCCATGTCTTCACGCTTGATGCGCTGCTGCAGCAACACCACGCCCTCCAACAGGGCCTCGGGGCGGGGCGGGCAACCGGGCACGTACACATCGACCGGGATGATCTGGTCGACACCCTTGGTGACGCTGTAGCTGTCCCAGTAGGGGCCGCCGCAGTTGGCGCACGAACCCATGGAGATGACGTACTTCGGCTCGGGCATCTGCTCGTAGAGGCGCTTGATGGCCGGGGCCATCTTGTCGGTGACGGTGCCCGACACCACCACCAGGTCGGCCTGGCGGGGGCTGGCAGGCAGCGGGATGACGCCGAGGCGCATCACGTCGTAGCGGGGCGAACCGAACGCGGCGCCCATTTCGATGGCGCAGCAGGCAAGACCCCACTGGTACACCCACATGCTGTAGGAGCGCCCCATGTTGAACAGGGACGTGAGTGGCTTGGGCATGCGCCCTTTGTCGACAAGACCCATGTGGTTACACCCAGCGCAGTACGCCCTTGCGCCACGCGTACACGAGGCCAAGGAGCAGGACGAAGACGAAGATGCCCATTTCGATGAGCCCGAAGGTGCCGTAGCGCTCGAGCTGGGTGGCCCACGGGAAGATGAACACTGCTTCCACGTCGAACACCACGAACAACAGGGCGAAGATGTAGTAGCGCACCTGGCTCTGCGACCAGCCGTCGCCCACCGGGTTCACGCCACTTTCGTAGGCCATCAGCTTCTGGGCCGTCGGCTTGTTGGGCCGCACCACCGCGGCAATGCCGAGCAGCAAGCTGGCCAGCACCAAAGCAATCACGGCGAACCAGACAACCGTGAGGTAGTCGCGCAGGAAATCGGACATCGGCTCCGACGCTACTACGCCGTGTGAACGGACTCACAAATGGTGCGCACCATGACGGTCCCTCCGCTACCCGAGTGTGACCCCACCGACCCGAGTGTGACCCCACCGACCCGAGTGTGACCCCACCGACCCGAGTGTGACCCCACCGACCCGAGTGAGGACCTGCACCCGAGTGAGTACTCCCACCCCGGGGCGCGAGTACCCACTCGGGTCACGAGCAGGTGAGTCGGGATCACCGGGTGGCGCCGTGCGGCATTCCGGGGGCGAGGGCGGGAAGGGCGCGAGGTGGGTCAGCCGGGGCGGCCGACACCGACCACCTTGCCCCAGTTGACGTTGGAGATCTTCACCACATCACCCGTCTGCGGAGCGTGGATCATCTGCCCGCCGCCGATGTAGATGCCCACATGGCCGATGGGTGAGTAGTAGAAGATGAGGTCGCCGGGGGCGGCTTCGTTCTTCGACACGTGCGGGATGGCCGCGTACTGGGCACGGCTCTGGTGCGGCAGATACACGCCGGCCTGTCCCCAGGCGTACTTGGTGAGACCCGAGCAGTCGAATGCGTTACCAGGCGACGATGCTGCGTACTTGTAGGGCACACCGAGCTGGCCGTAGGCCGCGCTCACTGCGATGCCGGCCTTGCCGCTGACGGGAGGCGCTGTGACGCCGCCGCCCGAGCCGCCGGACGAGCCACCCGAACTGCCACCGGAGGAGCCGCCACCCGGGGTCGGGAGAGGGGGGGGGGGGGGAAGGGGGTAGATGTGGGTGGTGGGCGTGTGAGTAAAAAAAAAAAAAGAAAAAGAATGACAAAGAAATATGTAG
>DMQJ01000124.1:0-481 GCA_003455715.1 Acidimicrobiaceae bacterium
GTCGGCCGCAACGCGGTGGCCGCACAACCACGCGCGCGGTGGGAGCACCTCGAGTTCGTCGACTCGCGAACACTGCGCCACGTGGAGCAGGTGCTCGGCGACGGGAGCGTCGTTGCGGTCACTGCAGTGTGGTTCGGCGATGTGCGCCTCATCGACAACTGCCTACTGTGACTCCGGGGTCCAGCCGCTGAGCGCAATGGTCATCGCCACCGCGTTCAGGATTGCGTGGCCGATGATGGCCGGGCCGAGCCGCCGCTTCCAGTAGGTGTACACGCCGAGCACCGCGCCGACGGCGCTGAGCACGAGCACGAGACCGATGTTGCCGGCACCACGCTCTGGGTCGACGTGGGCGACGCCGAACAACACGGCCTGCAGCGCGATTGCGGGCGCCGCACCCATTCGGCTGAGCAGGCCACGCAGGACGATGCCCCGAAACAACACCTCCTCCACGAAGGGCGCCAGCACCACGGCGAGCACCACC
>DMQJ01000124.1:654-942 GCA_003455715.1 Acidimicrobiaceae bacterium
GCCAGCACCACGGCGAGCACCACCATGGGGATGACGAAGGCGGCAGTCTTCGTGCTCTCCCGAATGGCATCGGTGTTGCCCTGGAGTGGGATGTCGAAGGCGAGCACGAGTGCACCGACGGCCGCTTGGGCCCCCAGACAGCTCACCCACGTGAGCGGCCCCCACCCCGCGTCGGCCCGCAGCACGCGCAGGCCGACGTCGGCAGACCACCGTCCAGTGCCGTATCGGCGAGACACGATCGACCACCACCACACGGTGGGGCCGTACGCAATGGCGCCGGTGATGGCG
>DMQJ01000124.1:1173-6978 GCA_003455715.1 Acidimicrobiaceae bacterium
ATGGGCCTGCTGAGCACCAGCGGAACGGCGAGCGCCAACAGCCCACCCACCGCCGCCCACACCGGAAACGTCGGGTGCGGTGGGAGCGGCTCGGGCGCTCGCACAACGACGTGCTCCGTCCAGGCCTGGCCGTCCCACCACCGCAGGGTGTCGCTGCCCTCCCACTCGGGAAACCAGCCCGCTGGCGTCGAGGTCATGGCCCCACACGCTAATGGGACGATGCGGCCGCCGTATCGTGAGGCGCATGCACGAACTCTCCAGCCTGTCGTACTGGCACGACTCCATCGCTGCCGACGAGTGGGGCACCCCGCGCGCGGCGCTCGGTGGCGACATCGAGGCCGACGTGTGCGTCATCGGAGGCGGATACACCGGGCTCTGGACCGCCTACTACCTCAAGCGACGCGACCCGGGCCTCCGCGTGGTGGTCCTTGAGGCGGAGGTGGTTGGGTTCGGAGCAAGTGGACGCAATGGAGGATGGTGCTCGGCCCTTCTACCCATGGGCCTCGATGCGGTGGCCGCGACGAGTTCCCGTGGGGCCGCAACGGCCCTGCAGGCGGCGATGCACGCCACGGTCACCGAAGTCGCCACGGTGGTACGGCGAGAGGGCATCGACTGTCACTTCGCGCAGGGCGGCACGGTCACCGTCGCGCGCAACCAGCCCCAACTCAACCGGGCCAGGGAGTACGTCACCCACATGCACGAGTTCGGGTTCAGCGACGACGACTACCGACTGCTCAGTGCAGCAGAGGCGACCGAACGGTGCGGTGCCACCGATGTGCTCGGCGGCACCTACACGCCACACTGCGCAGCGATCCACCCTGCCCGGCTCGCACGTGGGCTGGCACGCGTCGTGGAGCAGCAGGGTGCAGTCATCTACGAACACACCCCTGCGGCCGAGTACCGCCCGGGGGCGGTACGCACACGGTTCGGCACCGTTCGAGCAGAGGTCGTCGTGCGGGCGACCGAGGCGTTCACTCCTGCAATCCGCGGTCACCGACGCGACGTGGCTCCCGTGTACTCACTGATGATCGCCACCGAGCCACTTCCCGAAACGTTCTGGGCAACCGTCGGGCTCGCTCAGCGGGAGACGTTCAACGACGGACGCCACATGATCATCTACGGCCAACGCACCGCCGACGACCGCTTCGCGTTCGGCGGTCGCGGCGCGTGGTACCACTGGGGCAGTCGCGTTCGACCTGAGCACGACACCAACCCCCGTGTGCACCGCCTCATCCACGAGACGCTCCGCGAGTTGTTCCCCTCCATCGGCGATGCGACCGTCACCCATCGATGGGGTGGCGCGGTGGCAGCGCCTCGCGACTGGTGGTGCAGCGTCAACTTCGACCAGGTCACCGGCATGGCGTCTGCGGGCGGCTATGTCGGCGATGGCGTCGGCACCACGAACCTCGCCGGGCGCACCCTCGCCGACCTCATCACGGGCACCGACAGCGACGAAACGCACCTGCCATGGGTGGGCCACCGGTCGCGCCGCTGGGAGCCCGAACCGCTTCGGTGGATCGGCATCAACACGATGGTGCAGTTGCCGGTGGGCTCGGATCGGTACGAAGCCCGGCACGGCACCCCGTCGCGCTGGCGCGACGCCATCGTGAACCGCCTCACCGGCGGCCACTGAGGCTCAGGGAAAGTCGTCTGGCTTGTTCTCGCTGAACAGCCAGTCGTCGAAGAACGCTGCCAGATCGGTGCCCGTCACCTGCTGTGCAAACGCGATGAAGTCGAGGGTCGACTTCGACTGGCCGATGTGGTCCTGCACCCAGCCTCGCAACAGCTCGAAGAAGGCGTCGTCGCCAACCGTGATCCGCAGTGCGTGCAGAACGGTCGCACCGCCGTCGTACGTGCTGAAGCTGAACATGTCGCCAGCGGCTGGTCGTCCGGTTGCGCCAAGTACACGGGCGCGGAGCGCATCGAGCGCGAACTCGTCGACCGTGCCGAAGCCCACGTGCTCGAGCCACATCCACTGCGCATATGTCGCGAACGACTCGTTGAGCCAGATGTCGATCCAGCGAGCCGGGGTGACTGCATTGCCGTACCACTGGTGGGCGAGTTCGTGGGCCAATAGCAGGTGCTCGATGTAGCCCTGCTGCCCCACCATGTCGTCGCGGCTGAACAGCGACCGGCCCTGCGTCTCCATCGCAAGACCGCCGAAGCTGTCGGTGATGGCAAGCCCATAGCGGTCGAGTGGATACGGGCCGAAGAACGGCTCGAAGAACGCCAGTTGCTCGTCGGTGATGCGGACGTACTCGTCGAGCAGGTCCTCGTCGCCCGACAGGGTGACGTTGATGAGTGGCAGGCCGCCCGACGTGGTGGCCTCCGACACCACATAGTCGCCGGTGAGCAACAGGATGAGGTAGGTGGCCATCGGTTCGGCTTCGGCCCACACCCAGCGCTCACCGGCAGATGAGGAGTCGTGGCTGACGAAGTCACCATTGGCCACTGCTGCCATGCCCGCCGGCACGGTGAGGTCGAAGGTGAACGTGGCCTTGTCGCTCGGATGGTCGTTACAGGGCATCCAGGTGCGTGCGCCATCGGGCTCGTTGAGCACATAGGAACCGCCGGTTGAGTGGAACCAGCCGTTGGGGATGCCCACCACGCCGGCGCCGGCGTTGGGCGCAGCGTTGTACAACACCTCGACCTGAGCGCTTTCTCCGACGTTGAGCGGCCGGATCGGTTGCACCACCAGCGCGTCTCGGCCGACTTCGAACGCAACGTCGGTACCGTCGATGGACACCCGCTCGACCTCGAGCCCCACCGCATCGAGCGAGAAGACCTCGAGCGGCGCGGTTGCCTGCAGGTCGATGGCGACGCTTCCTGCGATGGTGTCGGCGCTTGGGTCGTACGACAGCACCACGTCGTAGTGCTGCACATCGATTCCCGTAAACCCAAGTGAAGGGAAGAGCTCGTCGCCCACGCCGTCGGCCGCTGGTGTCGGGACAGTCGGTGGCACGACGGTGGTACTCGGTTGGCCGTCGGGCGTAGTGGTGGAGCTACCGGGGGCCGCAGTGGATGTGGGCAGCGTGCCTGCTCTCGAGTCGGCCGACGGCCCAGACCGAACACCGGCGTCGGACGAGCAACCGGCCACTACGGCCACCGCACACACCATCGCCACCGTTCGCCGGGCGTAGCCATTGCGTCGATGCACCGAACTCTCCTTCGCTGGGCAGTGAGGCGAGTGTAGGGAGTGAGCGACAGCGGCGTGCCGCGGCGGGCTCTCACCCGACGAGGTGATCTTGACGTGGTGCAGACGTCGGCCGGACAGACCATTCAGATCTCATGTCAAGACTTCATCAATGTTGGGTCGGGTGGGTGAACACCCCGCCACTTGACGCCGAAGAAAGAGACGTCAGAAGACGGACTCCACATTGGAGATGGCATGAGCAGAGCACGAACGCTGAAGGCACTGGTGATAGGAGCCCTGTTGGGTCTCACCGGCCTCGTGGCACCGGTCAGTGCTGCCGACCCCGTGCCGCCGTTCATTGCCGCTGATGCCCACTGGCTGAGCACCGTCAACTACTACCGAGCGATGGCGTACCTGCCGCCGGTGACCGAGAACACCTCATGGTCGCAAGGCGCATACAACCACTCGTGCTACATGCTCTACAACGGCATCACCCACGATGAGATCCCCGGCAAGACCGGCTACACGTCCAGCGGCGACCAGGCGGGCAACAGTGGCAACGTCGCCGTGAGTTCCGCCTATGGCACGACCGCTCGCAGCCACATCGAACTGTGGATGACCGGGCCGTTCCACGCAATCGGCATTCTGCGTCACAACCTCACCAGCAGCGGCTTCGGCAAGTGCGACAACACCGGAACGTCACCATGGAAGTCGGGGGCGACCCTCGACGTCATCCGGGGCATCAACTACTCGATCCCCCGCCCCTCCACGCCCACGGTGTGGCCAGGTAACGGCACCACCACCAACCTCAGCCAGTTCATCACCGAGACGCCGAACCCGCTCACCTTCTGCGGCTGGAGCGGCACAGCAGGCCTGCCCGTGATTGCGATGATGCCCGAAGCGGTCACCTCGGCGACTGCATCGATCACCGGGCCCAACGGCCCGCTGCAGACGTGTCGGCTGTTCGGCGGCAACACGAGCGGAACTGCACGCGACATCCTGGTGGGCGACAACGCCGTCACGGTGATTCCCCGCAACGCGCTCACCCCCGGCGTGTACACCGTCACCGTCACCACTCAGGCCCGCACGGTGACATGGTCGTTCACAGTCGACCCCACCGCTGCGACGGGCATCATGCCGGTGCCCACCGCAACTCCTGCGGGCCCCGAGTCGAACTTCACCTCGATCAACCCGTTCCGCTTCGCCGACAGCCGCAGCAACCTGCGCATCACCAAGCTGCTGGCCGGCGTGCCCAAGCGCATCAAGGTTGCCGGCTCCGGTGGCCTCCCGTCGGACATCACGGCGATCAGCGCCAACTTCACCGTGGCGCTGCCCACTGCGGCCGGATGGCTCACCGTCTACAACTGCACGACGATCGCTCCAACAGCATCCACGCTGAACTTCACCGCTGGTGAGGCGATCGCCAACGCAGGCGTCTTCCCACTCGGGGGCACCGACATCTGCGTCGTGTCGCCGAAAGAGACCCATCTTGTGATCGACATCAACGGCTACTTCAGGCCGTCGTCGACCAACAGTTACACGGCGATGACACCCACTCCACTGCTCGATACCACGACCGGACTTGGCGGGTCTGGGCGACGGAGCGCAGGCTCGACACTGTCGATCAACATTCCCGACGCTGGCGTGGGCGTGCCCTCGAATGCCACCGCAGTTGCGTTGAACATCGCCGGCATCAACCCCTCGGCGACCGGATGGATCACCGCCTTCCCCTGCGGCATCACGATGCCGATCGTGTCGAACGTGAACCCCACGGTGTCGGCGACCAAGCAGAACTTCGCCATCGTGCCAATCCCGGCGAGCGGCGAGGTGTGCTTCTACACGCACTCGGCAACCGACATGCGCATCGACGTGCTCGGATACTTCACCGGAAGCGGTGACGGCACCATCGTTCCAGCGACGCCCACTCGTGTCACCGACACCCGCGACGTCTATCGGGTGGAGATGAACCTCGGCACCGACGGGGCCATGCTGCCGGCGAACACCACCAAGGAACTGCAGTTGGCGGGCGAACGAGGCATCCCGGCCGGCATCGCAGCCGTGTCGCTCAACCTCACCGTGGTGTTCCCTGCGAGCGGTGGCAGCATCACCATCTGGGAGTGCGGCACGCAGCCCCCGGTGAAGTCGATCACGTTCAGCTCCGGCAAGACCGTCGCCAACGGTGTACAGGTGCGACTCTCCCCCAACGGGTCGCTGTGCGTGCGCTCGACGGCCACCACACACCTGGTGATGGATGTCACCGGGTGGTGGAACGACTGATCGGCCAGCAGCCCGCACGCGCTTGCTTTGGCGGCGTCGAGCCGCTCCCACACCCTCAGCGGTGCAGCTCCGGATCACTCACCGACGCACGCAACCTGACGGTGTGCACGCTGTCGCCCGACAGCACTCCACCACGGCCGAACAGACGCCCGCCCTGCCAGTTGCTGAGACCCAACTCGGGCTGCAGCAACGCGAACTGTCCGTCGACCCAGCGGGTGAAGCCATCGCCCACGAACGGCGCATCGACGCTGCGGTAGAACGCGTCGTGCTCGGCCGCGTCGGCGCTGATCAACGAAGCGACGAACCGTGGGCTGAAGCGATTACACAGTTCGACGGCATGGGCAACGTCGTTGACCACGACCACCGCAACCTCCGGCACATCGTCCCACTCCCTT
>DMQJ01000189.1:0-1915 GCA_003455715.1 Acidimicrobiaceae bacterium
GTTGCGGGCTTCTTCGGCGAAACCTCTGATGCCATCGAGTTCGGCGACCACGCCATCGTCGCCGCGCACCCGCCCGCTCCAGGTGCCGAAGCACTGGTGCACCTCCATCTTCAGCACCTTCACGTCGGTGACGTCGTAGCGGTCGAAGGTGGGGGTGAGGGTGACGTCGACCTGGTCGGAGTTCGGGGTACGCACGCGCCACGGGCGCATCGGGTCGTCCCACGAGTAGTCCCACACCAACTCCTCACTGATCTTCGTGAGCCGTCCGTCGATGCACAGGGCGTTCTCGGTGGCGCCGGTGCCCTCGGTCCACTTGCCACCGAACTGCAACCCCACCAACCGGCCGTCGGCGGCATGCCCCGACGCTGCCGCCCAGTTCCAGCGGTTGCGGTACTTCCAGATGCCACGGCCGAGGTCTTGCACGCCCCACGCGTCGTCGCCAACCACCCAGGTTCGGTCGCCCACCTGCACGGTGCCGGCAGCGGGCCGGGTGTTCTGCTTGGAGGTGAACTGGAACCGACGGTCGCTCCAGGGGATCATCACGTTGAGACCTTCGTGGCCTTCGGGCTTGGCCACGCGCACGTCGACCTCGATCGGGCCCTGAGCCGAGCTGGCCACCGACGCCTGCAGTTCGGTGTGCGTCGACGTCTCGGCGATGCGCAGGCGGAAGCCCTTGCCCACGTGCTGCACTGCCCCGTGGCACACCAACTCGGGCATCGAGAACCCACGGGCGAACGGCACCAGCACCCCGCCGCCCGCCTGCAACTCGGTGCCGTGCTCCATCACCCACACGTTGGCCAGGCCGGCATAGTCGACGTCGGCGTAGACGAACGACACCACCACCTCGGGGGTGTTGACGCACCAGTAGTCCCACTTCTTCTTGCGGCCCCAGGCGCGGCGCAGGTTGGCTCGCAGCAGCGGTGTGCGCGACCAGCCGCGGGCGGCGGGGTTCAGGCGCCCCGACGGCAGGCACTCGTCGACTCGCTCGGTGTACTCGCGCTCGGCCATGGCCGACCTCCTCGATGGGTGGTCTCAGAACACTTCGGGGCGCAGGGTGGGGAAGAGGATGACTTCCTTGATGGAGTTCACCCCGGCGATGAGCATCGCCACACGATCCATGCCGATGCCCAGGCCGCCGGTGGGCGGCAACCCGTACTCCAGCGCCCGCAGGTAGTCCTCATCGACCGTGCCGCGCTCGGCATCGCCGGCGTCCTTCGCTGCCTGCTCTTCCACGAAGCGCGCCCGCTGCTCGACCGGGTCGTTGAGCTCGCTGTAACCATTGGCCAACTCGCGCCCGCCGACGAACAGCTCGAAGCGTTCGGTGAGGTGCGGATCGTTGCGGTCGACTCGTGCGAGCGGGCTGATCTCCACCGGGTGCCCGGTGACGAAGGTGGGGGCGATGAGCGTGTGCTCGGCCGTGGCTTCGAACAGCTCCTCGATGATCTTGCCCGAGCCCCAGCGCGGGTTCACCGACACACCGTGCTGCGCCGCCAACGCCCGCAGGTCTTCCACCGGTTGCGAGGGGTGCACCGCCACGCCGGTGGCCTCGTGCACCAGGTCGATCATGCGGGCGCGCCGCCACGGCTGGGCCAGATCGACGTCGGTCTGGCCGCTGCCGTCGGGGTGGAACACGCTCACCACCGACGAGCCGGTGGCGTCGATGGCGGCCTGGGTGATGAGCGTCTCGGTGATCTCGATCATCTCGCTGTAGTCGGCGAGCGCCTGATACAGCTCCATCATCGTGAACTCGGGGTTNNGTGCTGATGCCTTCGTTGCGGAAGATTCGGCCGATCTCGAACACCCGCTCCATGCCGCCCACGATGAGCCGCTTGAGATGCAGCTCGAGCGCAATGCGCAGGTACAGCTGCATGTCGAGCGTGTTGTGATGGGTGATGAACGGACGCGCGTGCGCGCC
>DMQJ01000189.1:2140-2566 GCA_003455715.1 Acidimicrobiaceae bacterium
CCCGCCTCCACGTGCAGCACCGGCGTCTCCACCTCGATGAACCCACGGCCATGCAGGGTGCGCCGGAACGAGGCAATGATCTCGTGGCGCACGCGGAAGTTGTGGCGTGCCTCGTCGTTGACGATGAGGTCGGCGTAGCGCTGGCGGAAGCGGGTGTCGGTGTCGGTGAGGCCGTGCCACTTGTCGGGCATCGGGCGCACCGCCTTCGACAACAGCTCGAGCTGCTGCACCTTCACGCTCAGCTCACCCTTGCGCGTGGTCATGACCGTGCCGTGCACACCCACCCAGTCGCCGAGGTCGAGGTCGCGGATGGCGTCGAACCCATCGTCGCCCACCACCGCCTTGCTGACGAACAACTGCACGTCGCCGTCGCGGTCGCGCATGGTGGCGAACACCAGCTTGCCCTGCTCGCGCAGCAGCATCACC
>DMQJ01000189.1:2782-2993 GCA_003455715.1 Acidimicrobiaceae bacterium
GGCCAGCCACCGCCACATGGTGTTCCGTCTCGGTGCCTGGTTCGAGGTCGCCGAACCGTTCGCGCAGTTCGTGCAGCGTGATGGTGCGGTCGAAGCGGTACGGGTAGGGGTTGGTGCCCTCTGCCCGCATGTCGTCGAGCTTCTGCAAGCGCTTCGCCTTCTCCGCCACCAGCCCGCTGCCCGCAAGCTCTGCGCTCGCCTCGGTGGTTTC
>DMQJ01000189.1:3179-3460 GCA_003455715.1 Acidimicrobiaceae bacterium
GCTCGCCTCGGTGGTTTCGCCGTTGGGGGGAAGGTGATCGTCGCTGCTCACAGTGCAACGACGCTAGTGGCTCACCGCCGTGAATCCCGGCTCAGTTCCGCCTCATCGCCGGAGGCGAGGGAGACTCACGGTGTGGACGTCGCGGTCATCGACTCATTCGTCGCCCCTGTGCGAGGGTGGCTTGGCGGTCAGATTCGGGCCCGCGTCGTGGGCGCCGAACCCGGCCGGGCCGCGGCAGCTGTTGAGGCGCCCGGGCCTCGGGGGTTCGCCGCCGACCGGCG
>DMQJ01000222.1 GCA_003455715.1 Acidimicrobiaceae bacterium
CGCCAACCCGAGGCGGGCCTGCACCATCTTCTGCACCTGCTCTTTCGGGGCGCCGCCCCAACCCGCCACCGAATCTTTCACCTGGTTGGGGGTGAACTGCACCACGTCGCACCCGAACGCTGCGGCCTCGGCGAGCGCCAAACCGCTGGCCTGACCCACACTCATCGCGGTGCGTACGTTGGTTTGGAAGAACACCTGCTCGACCGCCACCGCATGCGGGCGGTACTGCTGCAGCAGCGACACCAGTTCGCCCTTCAACTCGGCGAGGCGGTGCGGGAGTGCAGCGGTGGTGGGCGTGCGAATGACGCCGAGCGCGAGCGCCCGCACCGTGTTGCCCTGCGCGTAGAGCACCGCATAACCGCAGCGGGTGAGGCCAGGGTCGATGCCCATCACCACTGCGCCGGCCAGTGAGGTGCCGGGGCGTGGCGCGCTGGGCGGCTGGTTGCCGTCGGACGGAGCGAACACGCGTACGAGCCTAGCGGCCTCGGTGGTGGCCGTGGTGGATCCACCGAGGGCGCCACGTGTGGCACGGTAGATGAATGCGTCGTCACCGCCGCTCGGCCCCGACTCTCCTTGCACTCGTCGCCATCCTCGCCGCGGGGTGCACCGACTCGTCGCCCTCGAGCGACTCATCTGCCCCGACGTCGGGGCCCGCCGACGAACCCTCGGTGAGCGTGAGCGTCGACACCGACCCGGCACCAACCGGGCCAATGGCCGCGTCGCTCGTGTGCGACCCGCTCGACGAGTGGGCCTGCCTGTTGCCCTGGCCCAACGACGCATTCACGGTGCCCGACCCCTCCACGCCGACGGGCCGACGACTCGACCTGCGCAACACGGCGACGCCACGGAACGCCGCTGGCACCCACATCGACGTGACGGATCAGAACCGCGCCGACGGGTTCTCACCCATGTCGATCGTGCTGGCCCATGTGCCCGGGCTCGACCCGGTCGCCAGTGGCATTGCGCCGAGCACCGACATCGGCGCATCGCTGGCCGACGACGCACCCATCGTGCTGCTCGACACCACGTCGGGCGAGCGACTGGCGTACTGGGCGGAACTCGATGCGCAAGCGCCCGACGGTGAGCAGTTGCTGATGGTGCACCCCGCCCAGGCATTGCCCGAAGGCCATCGCATCGTGGTGGGTCTCCGCAACCTCGTCGGAACCGATGGCAACGTCATCGAACGCACCGAGGCGATGAACGCCGCGCTGGAGGGCACCCCCGAGCCATCGGTGCGGGCACCCGACCTGTCGGAGGTGATCGACGACCTCACATCCGACGGTGTCGACGCCGACAGTTTGTACCTGGCGTGGGACTTCACCGTCGCGAGCGCGCAGTCGTTGGCGGGGCGAGCGCTGAGCATGCGCGACCAGGCGTACGACGTGCTTGCCGGTGCCTCACCCGCCTTCGTTGTCGACGCCGTCGCCGACAACGGCACCGTGCGCACGATCGACGGCACCTACGGGGTACCCAACTTTCTCACCGGTGATGGTTCTCCTGGCAACACCCTGCTGCTCGACGCGGCCGGCCTCCCGTTGCTCAACGACAAGCAGCCAACCTTCACCGCCTCCTTTCGCTGTGTCGTGCCGACCGCAGCCGCCGCGCCCGTTCCGTTCATCGTGTACGGGCACGGCCTACTGGGCAGCCGCAACGAGGTCGACGCTCTCAGCTTCGCCGCGTCGCTCGGGCAAGCGGGGGCATGCGCCACCGACGAGATCGGCATGAGTAGCGACGACATCGGCAACCTCGCCGGCATCCTCACCGACCTTTCCCGCTTCAACGAGCAGGCTGACCGCATGGTGCAGGGCCTGCTCAACCAGCAGATGCTCGGGCTGTTGCTCAACCACCCCGATGGGTTTGGCTCGCACCCCGACTTTGCCGGAGCAGTGGCCAACGGTGCCACCCAGTTCGTGGGCAACAGCCAGGGAGGCATCCTTGGCGGGGCGGCAAGCGCGTTGAGCAACGAGTGGGAGCGGGTGGTGCTGGGGGTGCCGGGCATCGGCTACTCCCTGCTGCTTCCCCGTTCCAGCGACTGGCCGCAGTTCCAAGCCGTGTTCGACGAGGCCTACACCAACGCGGCCGACCGGGTGCTGGCACTGCAACTCATCCAACTCTTGTGGGATCGCGGCGAGAACGCCGGCTACGTGCAACACCTCACCTCCGACCCGTACCCGGGCACCTCCCCCAAGCGGGTGCTGTTGGTGCAGGCCTTCGGCGACCATCAGGTGGCCAACGTGAGCACCGAGGTGCTGGCCCGCACCATTGGTGCCGTGGTGCACGAGCCGTCGCTCGCCGACGGGCGCAGCGCCGACACCGACCCGCAGTGGGGGCTACCACCCGCCGACTTCGACCAGCAAGACGACATCGACGCACTGCTGATGGTGTGGGACTTCGGTACGCCCGCCCCGCCAACGGTGAACCTGCCACCGTCGTCGCCCGACTACGGCGCCGACCCTCACGGTGCTGCGTCGGGCGAGACTGCCGTGTTGCTGCAGGCACTCACCTTCCTGCTCACCGGCGAGCTACTCGACGTGTGCCCGGAGGCCTGTACGGGAGCCCCGCTCAGCGGTTGAGACCGGCCAGCACGTCGGTCAGTTCACCGACGGGACGGAACGTCAGCCCGGCGATGGCGCGGTGCGCATAGCGAACCACGCCGTCACTGTCGATGATGAACACGCTGCGCCGCGGAAACCCGAGGGGCCCGAGCGTGCCGTACGCACCGGCGACCGCCTTGTCAGGGTCGGCGAGGAGCGGAAACTTGAACCCGTGCTTGGCCGCAAACTTCTCGTGACTGTCGACGCTCTGGGCGGAGATGGCCACCACTTGCGCATTGAGCGCCTCGAACTCGGCGAGGTCGTCGTTGTAGCTGTTGAGCTGCTTGGTGCACACCGGCGTGTCGTCGCCCGGGTAGAACACGAGCACGATCGGCTGGCCGAGGAAGTCGCTGAGCCCGAGTTGGCGGCCACCGGTTGCCTGGAGCCGGAAGTCGGGGGCGCGGTCGCCGACGGAGATGCTCACCCGCTGACCGCCTCCATCAGCTCCTCGCTGATATCGAAGTTGCTGTAGACGTCTTGCACATCGTCATTGTCGTCCAGTGCGTCCATGATTCGCAGGATCTTGCGCGCATCGTCGGCATCTGTCACATCGATGGTAACGCTCGACACCATGGTGCTCTCCGCCGAGGCGACGGTGAGGCCAGCAGCCTGCAGCGCGTCGCGCACCTCGTACACCACAGAGGGTTCGGAGGTGACCTTGAACCCTTCGCCGTCGGCGGCCACGTCGTCGGCGCCGGCTTCGAGCGCCGCCATCATCACGGTGTCTTCGTCGCCACCGGTCACGTAGATCACACCGCGGCGGCTGAACTGCCAGCCCACGGCTCCGGGCTCGGCCATGGAACCACCGAGCTTGTTGAAGATGTTGCGCACGTCGGCGCTGGTGCGGTTGCGGTTGTCGGTGAGCACGTCGATGAGCATCGCCACGCCGCCAGGGCCATAGCCCTCATACGTGATGCTCTCGTAGTTGCCGCCGTCGTTCATCCCGGCGCCACGCTTCACGGCACGGTCGATCGCGTCGTTGGTCATCTGTGCGGCCTTCGCCTTGAGGATGACCGTGCGCAGGGAGGCATTGGCGGAAGGGTCGGGGCCACCTTCGCGCGCCGCCACTTCGAGCTGCCGCGCGATCTTGTTGAACACCTTGGCGCGGGCCTTGTCGGCGGCGCCTTTCTTGTGCTTGATGGTTGCCCACTTGGAATGGCCCGACATGGCCGCTCCCCTCCTGGTTGGTTACTGGATGATTCCGTGATGACGAACGAACATGCCGTGCAGACGTGCGTCGTCGGTGAGTTCCGGGTGGAACGAAGCAACGGTGACCGAGCCCTGGCGAGCCAGCACGGGCACGCCGTCGTGCTCGGCGAGCACCTCCACCCCATCGCCGCAGCGCTCCATCTTGGGGGCGCGGATGAACACGGCGTGGAACGGCTCGGCCTCGCCGACGACAGCGAGATCGGTTTCGAAGCTGTCGATCTGGCGGCCGTACCCGTTGCGGCGCACGGCGATGTCGATGACCCCGAAGCTGCGCTGATCGGGCCTGCCATCGAGCACCTCGCTGGCAAGCAGGATCATGCCCGCACAGGTGCCGAACACGGGCAGCCCGTCGATGAGGCGGCCCTTCAACTCGTCGAACAGGCCCGACGACGTGAGCAGGTTCGACATGGTGGTGCTCTCGCCGCCCGGCATCACCAGCGCGGCAAGGCCGTGCAGGTGTTCGGGCAGGCGCACCTGCCGGGTGGCGACCCCTACTTGGGCGAGGGCGCGCTCATGCGCGGCGAACGCGCCCTGCAGGGCGAGCACGCCGACGACCGGCTCCACCTGGGGGCTCCGGTGAACGCGGCATCAGTGAGCCGACCTCACCAACCGCGCTCTGCGTAGCGCTGGTTGATCTCGTCCATGCCGATGCCGGTCATCGGGGCGCCGAGCCCGCGGCTGACCTTGGCGAGAATGTCGGCGTCGCGGAAGTGCGTGGTGGCCTCGACGATGGCGCGGGCGCGGCGGGCGGGCTCGTCGCTCTTGAAGATGCCCGACCCCACGAACACGGCCTCCGCGCCCAACTGCATGGCGAGGGCGGCGTCGGCCGGAGTGGCGATGCCACCGGCACAGAACATGGGCACCGGCAGCCAACCGGTTTCCGCGATCTCCTGCACGAGCGGCAGCGGCGCCTGGAGTTGCTTGGCCCACTGGAACAGCTCGGCCGAGTCGGCCTGGGTGATCTTGCGCATGTCGCCGATGATGTTGCGCAGGTGCCGCACGGCCTCCACCACGTTGCCGGTGCCGGCCTCGCCCTTCGAGCGGATCATGCACGCACCTTCGCTGATGCGCCGCAGCGCCTCACCGAGGTTGGTGGCGCCGCACACGAACGGCACGGCGAAACCGAACTTGTCGATGTGGTGGGTCTCGTCGGCGGGGGTGAGCACTTCGCTCTCGTCGATGTAGTCGACACCGAGCGCCTGCAGAATCTGCGCCTCCACGAAGTGACCGATGCGCACCTTGGCCATCACCGGGATGGTGACCGCAGCTTTGATGCCTTCGATCATCTCCGGGTCGCTCATGCGAGCCACCCCACCATCCTTGCGGATGTCGGCCGGTACACGCTCGAGTGCCATCACGGCGGTGGCGCCGCTGTCTTCGGCGATCTTCGCCTGCTCGGGGGTGACGACGTCCATGATGACGCCACCCTTCAACATCTCGGCAAGGCCTCGCTTCACCCGGTAGGTGCCGGTAGCGCGGGGCGCGGACGACTGATCACTCATAGATCACCAGCGTACCGCGGCAGTCCTGCGGGCGGCAGAGTCAATCCCGGTGCTGCCGCTACCAGGCCGGGGACGTGCCTCGATTGGCGGCCGCCGCCGCGAGCGAGTCGTCGAACGTCGCCACCGCAAGATCGTGAGCTATCCCACAGGCAAGGACGACACAGTCGGGCATCTTCAACCGGCTCGTTGCACGAAGCCGCGCCAACGCCACCGGATCGATGGGGAGACCCGACACAACCATTCCGATTGCCTCGAGTCGAGTGAGCACGCTGTTCTCCACACCGCCCCTGGCTGGATGAACCAGAACCTCAGCAAGCGTCAGTGGATGCACAAAGAAGCGCTCCACTGACGCCAGCAGGTCGATCGCTTCCGCGTGGTGCACGTCGCTGTCGTCGAGCCAGCCAATCAGCACGCTTGCATCGACGACGATCAACTTGGCCACTCATCGCGCAGCTCGTCGCGGGCCCCACTCGGGTACCGCACGCCACCAGCAAGCGCCTCTACCAACTCCCGACGCGGCATCTTGGAGGTGGCGTGGCCACGACGTACCAGCATCGACACCAGCTCGGAAGGGCTGAGCTCGGGGTGCAGCTGCCGCTCGACCGCAAGTATGTGCTCAAGATCGCCCGTCGCTGTGATTGTGATTCGCTGCTTCGAGGTGGGCACGGCGAAAGTGTAACACCTCAAGCACAGCGAGTGCACCACCGCTACCCGCGGAGCGCTGCGGAGACGATCAACCGGCTCTACAAGACCGAGTGCGACTAGCTAGCCCGGATCTTTCATAGGGCTGCTTGAGCCGCCTGGGGTGTGGTCACGGTGAGTGATGTGAAGGCGGTGCGGACGCGGTGGATGGCGTCGAGGAGGACGTCGGTCCATGGCCAGTGACGGTCGAGATGAAGCCGTTGCCCGGTGGGTGTGATGCGTGCTGCGATGTGGAGCAGTCGGTGTCGGATGGTCTTGGGGGTGGCGCGGCGGAGCTGGCCGGTGCAGCCGATGCGTTGCGCCCAGCCGAGCAGGTCGTTCGCTGCGAAGCAGAGCTGCATCCAGACGTCGTTGTTGACGATGTCATCGAACGGCAAGTTCGACAGCCCGGTGGCCTTCGCGTCGCGGATGACGTTCTCGGCGCGGGCCCGCTGCCGTTGTTGCAGCTCGAGCGCAGCGACGTCGGCGCCGGTCCGGTTGGTGATGAACGCGGTGTGGCGCATTCCTTCGATGGTGTCGAACAACGACAACTGGGCGCCCGGGTGCGGTCGTTCGCGGCGCACGATCAGCCGTGTTCCGGCGGGCCAGATGTCGAGGTTGACGAGGCCGGTGAGCTCGACGACTTCGGCGCCGTCACGACGCGAACCGTCAGTCTCGACGGCTGGGTGCCAGCAGCCGGTTTGCACACACGCGACGCCGTCACGCACACGTCCGTCGATCTGGTAGCCGAGAGAGAACTCGATGTTCCGCTCGACGCATTCCTCGGCGAGCCAGTGCGACGCCCCGGCAGAGTCAGACCGGACAAGGATCCGGCGCTCGACGATGCTCTGGTCGTCGCCGACGTGATGGCCGGTCTGCCACACCGGTGGGAGCTGCGCGAGTGCGTCGGCGAGCAACACGATGTGATCGGCGGCGCAGTTGGCGCCGGCGTTGCCCGGGCGAAGAATGCCAGCGAGGACCTCGTCAGTCTCGGCGCGCATCGCCAACAACGGATGATGCCCGAAGGTGCGCTTGTAGGTCGGCACCGCGTCCTGCTTGTCGGCCTTGGTACGGATGATCGTCGAGTCGACATCGACGATCAACGTGTCACTCGACGGGCCTGCACCCGCGGCCCACGCCTGAGCCCGTGCAGCCGCACGAGCGGCGGCGATCCCGGATGACGAACTGGACCAACTACCGCACCCGCGCCCTGCTCTACGCCGGACGACCGGACTGGTCACTCCTCGATGCCTGACCCCACGCCGAAATCCGAAGCCCCGACAAGCTTCGCAAGCCACCTTCGCTCCAAAAGGCCCGCACCGACGGCCACTACCGCAACACCGAACTCGACCGCTGCGTCGCGTTGAGTACTCAATCTTCGACCAGCCGCACACAGTCTGCATTCAGCCTTGGTTATCTGCCCCTGCGAGCGGTGTTATAGGAACGTTGCGAGGGGGAGATCTTGGGGTTGCTCAAAGAACACTGACCGCGCTTGGATCCGAATCAGCCACGAACACCGTAGGAAGGTCTGCTCGCTCCGCGCACGCCTTCGCTTCAGACGATGGGTCCGAGGCGAATGTCGTCAAGGCCTCGGCGTACGGGACACTTCCTCCGTCGATTTCAAGACTCGCACCGTTCGGCAGTGTACGCCCATCTGCCAGTTCAAGGGCATCTTCGGCGGAAACTAGCCTAGTCCCCGTCGGCCACACTACAGCCTTCGTCAGATTATCGTAGACGAGAAACACGCACCCGTCACGGATGGTCAGGCGGCCCGAGGTAAGCGCATCCATACCACCATCGAAGGAGTCGCGTACCGTGAGAATCGGCGAGGGATTCGCCGTGTCGCCACCACCTGAATTACATGCTCCGACCAGCAACGTCACCATTGCAGCTGCAACCGAACGACGCCTAATCAAAATAGCCCTCGGCATCAACGATCCTCCTTGCCGTTCCTGCTTCACTTCGGTGACGAATCTTAGCTAGGTGCCCGACACCCCCAGGCCTCCGCGATGGCTTCTGGTGTCACCGGCGGACTTGTGCAGTAGTCGCTGGTGGGATCGAACACTTCGTCGGCTGTCAGAAGGAATACCCCCGTGGGTCAAGCCAGACGTTCTGAGAGTAACTGCACCGCCCACGCCGGTCCGTTGTCTCGGGCACACGCGTACAGGGACGAGCGTGATCCCGACAGGCGACTCGCCGGGCTCGATCCTCACCCTCACTGCGCCCCGACGATCTCCATCGCCAACGGCCCGTCGTAGATCTCAGTGAGCATCATGGAGGGATCGAGATTCTGCATCGCGTCGAGTGAGCCAGTGACACGTACCACTACTTGTCGCTCGTCGATGAGCACGATGTTTCCTGCTCCATCGACTTGACCTAGCACGGCCCTGGCATAGCTGGTGTACGAACTGTCGGACCCTCCAGCACCGATCGCATCCGTCAGCACTATGCGCATTCGCAGCGAGACGCACGGGGAACGACAGAGTGACTCGAATGACCTGCGAATCGAGGACGGTCGAAGTGATACATCCTCTACTGAAACAGTGAGAGCTCCTCCAACCCCAACGAAATCCTCACCCCGAACGACTGACCACTCGATGCTCTCCTCAAGCAGGTCGCATGAGCTCGGTGAGTCGGAACATCGCTGGGCTGGGCTCCATGCGGTAGCCGGCGGATCCGAGCACGCCGCGATAGCCAACACCAACGGCAGCAGGCCTGCGGCACGGAAAGTCCGAGGTCTGCGTGCCATCAGATCGCCGCCCTTTCACGGCAATCCTCGTCCGACATCGCCAGAGCAGCAGCAACTATCGCCGGCATGCTGCCACCCTAACCCACTTGCAAATTCAGACTCTTCTTGCGCGGAGGCGGGTCTTGCCGCCGCCTGAGCGGTGGGTGTTCGCGTGGCAGCTTGTGGCAAGGCGTCAGCCACGCTCCGCTCGGAAGGACCCGCTCCCACGTCCCTCGGGCCAGCACCGCCTACCTGGCGTCAACACTCGCACCTCCCACTCACGACAGGGCATCAAGTCCGACACTGAAGGCAAGTGCCGCTACTAGTCGTCCTCAGGTTCCGGCTCGTCGACAAGACCGGCTACGAAGTCCTCGAATGATGCGGCGATGGTTCTCGGGATGCGGTCCTCGTCGATGTAGGCGACGGAGGGCTCTCCGTGGGCGCCGCACTCCCGGTAATCGAGCATCACGGCGTCGTGCCCGCCTGCGGGAGTTTCGCAGAACACGACACCGATGTCCGGGTAGCCCCACTCCACCACCATGTAGCGGCTACCCAACTCGTGGTCGATGCCCTCGCTTCCACCGATGCCCAGGATCGCCCTGACACCGATGTGGTCGGGCGCCCATGAGGTTGGGAACGGCGTGAGGAAGCTCTGCCGCCGTAGTTTCCCGCCGTTTCGCTCGCGGATCAGTCGGAGATACGCCGCAGGCAGTTTCACACCAAGGAGCCGTTCCGCTTCTGCGATGGCTTCTGGTGTCACCGGTGGACTTGTGTAGTAGTCGCTGTTCGGGTCGAACACTTCGTCGGCTGTCACGTGACTACCTCCGGGCCATCTCAAGCACACCCCAGTGGTCAGCCGACGTTGAAGGAGCCGTTGCGGGCGAGTTCCACCCAGGTGCGGCCGGGGGTGAGCAGGATGGGGTTCCCCGAACTGTCGCTGAGGGTGATGGGCGACAACCGGTCGGCCCGGCTCCAGGTGCCACGCACGAGCACGCCCTGGGTGAACACCCACACCTCGCCCGAGCCGATGGTCTGCGCCTCAGGGCTGCGGTTGTCGACCTGGCTCGCCTGGTAGTTGACGAACATCACCACGACGTTGTTGGTGTTGATCTGGCCGCTCGCCAGGTCGTTGTGTGGCGTGCCGTTGTTGGTGCGCAGGTACATGCCCGCGGCGGCGTCGTAGCGCCACTCCACCCGCAGGCCATCCATCTCGCCGTTGCACGCAGCACCGGCCTCCCCCACCGGGGCTTGCCCGGGGGCCAGGTACTGGAACTGCTGCGGCGGCGGGCCTGCATCGGCAGGGGCAAGCGACCACGCACCCGACGTGGTGGCGTAGAGGTTGTGAGGTGCACTACGGCTCGACTCGCGGTAGAAACCCGCACCCTGCGCCGACGACTTCAGCGCGCTCAACTCACGCAGGTCGCTGTTCTCGATGACGCGGGTGACGCCGGGGTTGCCGCCGCTCCACACGAACATTGGCCGGTTCAGCGAGCCGAGCAGGTCGACGTCTTGGGTGCGACCGGAGCGGATCGGCCCAACCGGGTCGGAGCCCTGGCTGTGGAACACCGCGGCGAAACGGGTCTGCACCTCCACGATCTCCTCGAACACGATGTCGGCCGAGTTGAGGCCGCTCTGCGGACGCGCCTTGGCGTTGTTGTCGATCTTCACCACCACCGCCGGGCGAGCCGCGACGGCCGGATCGGTGACCGGCAGCCCGGTGAGCGGGTACACCGGCACGGGGGCCGGAACGGTCGTGGTGGTGGCCTCCGAGGTGGTCGTTGCCAACGTGGTTGTCGTGGCCTCGGTCGAGGTGGGCGCCGCGCTGGTGGAGGCAGCCGCAGTCGACGATGTGGGGTCGGCGGTGGTGGTCTCGCCACCGCAGGCCACCAGAAGGGCGGCAGCGAGTAGGGCGGCGAACTGACGACGAGGCCGGCGGAACGGCGAAGTGCGCATTGGTCAGAGCTCTCTCAGAAGTGCGATCCGCTCCTCGAGCGGAGGGTGGGTGTCGAACATGCGGTTCCAGCGGCCCAACCGGCCGTGGTCGCCCACGCCCGACATCGGCTGCTCGATCCACATGTGGGCGGTGGCCGCCGACGCTGAATGGGTGACCGTGGTGTCGGCCTTCAGCTTCTCGAGCGCAGCGATGAGGCCGGGCGGGTAGCGAGTCATCTGACAGGCGCTCACGTCGGCCAACGTCTCCCGCTTCCGGCTCACGGCTGCCTGCATCGCCTTGGCGAGCAGCGGCGAGAGGATGAGGAACACGAAACCGACGAGGGCCAGCGGGTTGCTGCTGTCGTTGCGGTCGCCCGAGCGGCGCTCGCGGCCACCGTTCCACCACATCAGGCGGATGGCCAGGTTGCTCAGCAACGCCACCGCCCCCACCAACGTGACGGCAAGCGTGCTGACCAAGATGTCGTAGTTCTTGATGTGCGACAGCTCGTGTGCCACCACACCTTCAAGCTCCACCCGGTTCAGCTTCTCCAGCAGGCCGGTGGTGACCGCGATGGCCGCGTGCTTCGGGTCGCGACCCGTGGCGAAGGCGTTGGGGGCCGGGTCGTCGATGACGTACACCCGCGGCTTGGGCAGGCCGCTGGCGATGCACAGACCCTCCACCAGGTTGTGCAGCCGCTGGTACTGCTGCGGGTCGGCCGGCTTGGCCCGGCTCACCTTCAGCGCGATGCCGTCAGACTTCCAGTACGACGCGAAGGCGATCCCGGCGCTGAACACCAGGGCCACCAGGGTGCCGATGATGCCGTTGCCGATGAGCAACCCGAAGGCGGCGCCCACCAGAGTGAGCACGACGACGAAACCGGCGATGAGCGCGACACTGCGTCGCTTGTTGGATCGAATCAGTTCAAACATGGGTCGGCGGGATCAGAACTGGACCTTCGGCACTTCGCGAGCGGCTTCGTCGGTTTCGAAGTACTCGCGGCGCTCGAACTTCATCGCTTTGGCGAAGAAGACCGTCGGGAAGGCTTGGAGCTTGTTGTTGTAGGTCAAAACGCTGTCGTTGTAGAACTGCCGGGCGTAGGCCACACGCCCCTCGGTGGCACTCAGTTCTTCCTGCAGCGCCAAGAAGTTCTGGTTGGCCTTCAGGTCGGGGTAGGCCTCCCCCAAGGCCAGGAGCCGACTGAGGGCGCCACTCATCGCCTGGTCGGCCTGCGCCTGGCCGTGTGGGGTCGATGGTGCCTGCAGCGCACTGTTGCGGGCGCTGATGACGGCATCGAGCGTGGCCTTCTCGTGCTCGGCATACCCCTTGACGGTGTCGACGAGGTTGGGGATGAGGTCGATGCGCCGCTTGAGCTGTACGTCGATCTGCGACCACGCATTCTCGATCTGATTGCGGCCTCGGATGAGGCCGTTGTACGCGGCGATGAGGTAGACGACGATGATCGCCACCACCGCGAGGATGATGAGCCAGAGCATGGAGGGAACTCCGAGTGGGTTGGGGCGCTGGGCGCCGCTAACGGGCCATCATACGACCGCGCCGCCCCAGCCGGGGGGACAGGGGCCATGGCGACAGGCGCCGAGGGGGCCGCTCGCCCGACCCGAGCACCGAGCGATAGATGCGCTCGTAGTGGGCGGCAAGGGTGACCATAGAAAAGTCGTCGGCCCGCGTTTGCCCAGCGTGCACCAGTCGAGCCGACAGTTCGCGGTCGGTGAGCGCGCGTTGCAACGCGGCCGCCAGCGCGCCCACATCGCCGGGAGGTACGAGCAGCGAGTCGACATCGTCGGTGGCCACGTTTCGATAGCCGTCGAGCGAGCTGGCCACGATGCAGGTACCTGCGGCCATGGCCTCGATGAGCACGACGCCGAAGCTCTCGCCCCGCAGCGAGGGCGCACAGAACACGTCGGCGCCTTTCAAGCGGCTGATCTTCTCCTCGTCGCTCAGCCGCCCGAGCCACTGCACACGCGAATCGCCCGCAGTCTGCGCCTGCAGGCGCTCGGTGTCGGGCCCGTTGCTGGCCACCCACAGGGTGACGTCCGGACCGAGCGACGGCATTGCCGCCAGCAACACGTCGAGGCCCTTGCGTTCTTCATGGCGACCACAGAAGAAGATGGTTGGGCCGTCGGTGGGCCACGCCTCGGCGGCCCGGTAGGCGTCCAACTCCACCCCGTTGAACAAGATCTCGAAGTCGCCTCCGATGGCTGGCTCCACCAGCGCCTTGGCGTCCTTCGAGACGGCGACGCGGTAGGCCACATTGGGTGCTGCCCGGCGGATGCCCGGCCCGAGGTACTTGTAACTGGCGCTCTCACCAGCGGCATGGAACGTGGCCACCACCGGTGCCGGGTGCAGCAGGATGGAGGTCATCGGCGGGCCAGGAGCGAAGGGTTCGTGCAGGTGCAGCACGTCGAACTGCTCTTCGAACAACACCCGCATCGTGCGCAGCGCAGCAGCCGGGTCGGGGGCCAATGGCGCCACGCTGCCGTTGGCCGAGGTGGGCAGGCTGTTGCCCAACGGGGTGACGAAGGTGGCGGGCGGCGGCCCGTCGCACGGGCCCAACACGCGCACCTCGATACCGGTACGGCGCAGTTGGCGGGCCAGCCCCAACACCTGCGCCTGCACGCCTCCCGGCACGGAGAGGCTGTAGGGCGACACCATCCCGACGCGCAACGGTGGCTGGCGGGTGGGCATGAACGGCACGCTAGCCCCGCATCGCCCCTCACCAACTCCCTCGTCCGTGTTCGGCGACGAAGGACGTCCCAACTCGGCGGCGATGCTGGCGACTTCCTCGGGTCTGCGAAGATGCCGGGAACCGAGCCGCTCGTTGCTGCGTCTGAAGGGTTGCCGTTACGGCCACGTATGAGGAAACCGACACCGTCCCCTGTGCGAGCGCTGCTCGGCACCATCGTCGCCATCGGCGCGGTCGTCGCCGGTGCACCGCCCGTCGCCCATGCCGATGCCCCCACCATGTCGGTGGAGGTCGGCGTGCAGTCGTGGGCCGACCCCGGCGACCATGTGGTGGTGCGGGCCACTGTCGAGGCCGACGAACTGTTCGACGGCTCGGTGGAGGTGGTGTCGCGAACCGGCGCCGTCGTCATCAGCGATGTGCAGGTGGCTGGGGGAACGTCGAAGACCGTGATGCTCGTGGCCCCCACCGGTTACGACTCGTTGGAGCTCGACGTGCGGCTGTACGACGGCGACGAACTCGTCGTGCGCCGCAGCGTCACCCTCAAGCCTGCCGAGCAGGTGGAGATCGTGGGCGTGCTCCCCGCGCTCCGCACCCGAGCGGGTGAACTTCCCGAAACCATCAACCTCATCGGCGACACCGGCAAGGCGGTGTTCGACGAACTCACCTCCGAGCACCTGTCGCTCGGAGCCGCCTCGCTCGATGTCTACGACACCATCGCGGCCACCACCGCCGACCTCCGCTCGCTCACCGACGCTCAGCGCTCGTCGCTGCTCGCCTGGGTGAACCGTGGCGGCAGGCTCCTTCTCGACGACAGTGGCGATCTCTCCGCCCTACCCACCGAGTGGCAGCCAGGACGGGCGGGCTATGCGTTGGCTGGGCGCGGTGAAGTTCGTCTGGTCGACGGCGCCGCCTCGCAGCAGTCGTGGGCGGGCATCATCCAACCCTCGGGTAGCGCCACCAGCGAGTACGGCGAGCAGTTCTTCGGCGGCGAGGTGTTCGGCGCGGTGGAGGAAGACCTCGCTCGTCGCGCCGGCATCGAACTGCCGTCACTCCTGCCCTTGATGGTGCCACTGCTCGTGTACTGGGCGCTCGCCTCGATCGGCGTGTACGTGCTCCTTCGTGTCATGCGTCGCCTCACCCTTGCTTGGGTAGCGATCCCCGTACTTGCGGCCATCACCGCGGCAGGGGTGCTGGTGTACGGCAACGAGTGGCGGGCCACCGGTAAACCGGCCGTGAGTACGTTCGTGGAGGGCTACCCGGGCGGCAGCGAGGCCATCGCCAGCGTCCTGTTGTTCAGCCGCGATGGTGGCACCTCGACGATGACGTTCCCCGCAGGTTGGCAGAGCGACAGCGAGGTGGCGAGCCAGTTCGGCCTTCCCGTTTCGGCCATCGCCCCCACGGTGGTGCCTCGCGGCGACTCCTCGACCCTACGGGTGCGGCTCGACGCCGGGCAGGTGACCACCGCCAACCTCACCGGCCCGTCGACGGCATCGCCGCTGGCGGTTACCGCCTCGTTGCGCGACGGCGACGTCGTGGGCGAGGTGCGCAACGAGGGCGCCATCCCGCTGCGTGATGTGGCCGTGTTCGGCCCTGGCGGCGCCGACTTCATCGGCGACCTGCAACCCGGGCAGACCGCCGAGTACTCCTTCGATGCCGACCCGCTCCCCGTCGGCTTCTCCTTGGCCGACCGAGTGTGGAGATCCGCCGCCGACCCCCGGGCCGGCGACGACGACCTCGTCGAGTTCGGCATCTGGAGCAACGCAGCCAGCACGCGCGTGCTCTACCCGAGCGGCATGGTACGCGCTGCCGCCTGGACCGACCTGCTCCCCGCTCCCGTTGGTGCCGACGTCACGTCGGTGACCGTGGTGAACACCCTGACGCACATCGAGGCAGCTACCGGACCCCTTCCCGAGGGTGTCGCCCGGTGGTCGGTGGTGCGGTCGCCCTTCACACGATTCGGCAACGGGCTCGACGACCAGGTGTATCGGTATCTGCTCCCACCCGGCGCCCTCGGCCCACTCGTGGTCGAGACCCCCGCCGAACTCGACCGGGTGGAGTTCTGGTCGGGGTCGGGTTGGGTACGGGTCGATGTGGAGGGCCGTGTTGCCGCCGTTCCACCAGCAGCACTTCGCGACGGGGTGGTGCTCATGCGCATTCCGAACGACGGCATGTTCTTCGGGTTCGATCAGGTGCCGAACATCAAGGGGGCCACAGCATGAGCGCGGAACCCGAACACGTCGCACTGCTCGAGGCCGACACCCCAGATCCGCCCGCGGAGCCGCAAGCCGCGGTGCGGGCCGAACAGCTCACCAAGCGCTACGGCACCCTCGCCGCCGTCGACCATCTCGACTTGGTGATTCCCCGCGGCTCCATCTTCGGGCTCATCGGCCCCAACGGCGCCGGCAAGAGCACCACGTTCGCCATCACCGCCAGCCTCCTCCGGCCCACGTCGGGTCGCATCACCGTGATGGGCGCCGACCCCACCGTGAAGCCGCGCACGGTGCGGCGACGTATGGGCTACATGCCCGACAACCTCGGCGTGTACGACAACCTCCGGGTCGACGAGTATCTGGAGTTCTTCGCGGCCTCGTACGGCATCCATCGCAGCGAGTGGTCGGCGCTGGTCGACGGGCTGTTGGAGCTGGTCGACCTCACCGTGAAGCGCACGGCAATGGTGAACTCACTGTCGCGCGGCATGAAGCAACGGCTGAGCCTGGCGAGGGCATTGGTACACGACCCGGAACTCCTGGTGCTCGACGAACCAGCCAGCGGCCTCGACCCTCGCGCCCGGGTGGAGTTGCGCGAGTTGCTGCGATCGCTCAACGCGATGGGCAAGACCATCGTCATCTCGTCGCACATCCTCGCCGAGCTCGAAGAGATGTGCACCGACGTCGCCATCATGGAGGCCGGCAAACTGCTGGCAGCCGGGCCGCCGCGCGAGATCCTCCAACAACTCGGTGGTGCCCGCACCGTACGGGTGCGGTTCGCCGATGGTGCGGCGGAGTCGTTCACCGTTTCCGACGACGAGCAACAGGCAGCGCTGCTCCGCCGCCTGGTGGTCGACGATGGGCGTCAGGTGGTGGAGTTCGTCGAGGAGTCCGGCGGGCTCGAGCAGCTGTTCATGACCCTCACGGAAGGGATCGTCCAATGATCAACCCCGTGCTGGGTCGTGAACTCCGCGAACGCATGCGCACCGGCCGAGCGTTCGTGGTGTTGGGCGTCTTTCTCGCGTTGCTCATTCTCACCGTGTACCTCGTGTACCAGGGCCGCGAAACCACCGGCCTCATCCAGGTCGACCTGGCCAGTCAGACCCAGCTCGGGCGAGAGCTGTTCGAGTGGGTGCTCTTCGTGATGCTCGTGCTGGTGCTGTTCTTCGTGCCGGGCCTCACCGCCGGCGCCATTGCCGGCGAGCGCGAGCGACAGACGCTCCTCCCCCTGCAGGTCACCCTCCTGCGGCCACGCAGCATCCTCATCGGCAAGGTGCTTGCAGGCATGAGCTTCCTGGTGCTGCTCATCGTCGCCGCCGTCCCGGTCACCATCGTCGCCTACCTGCTCGGTGGCATCCGCATCATCGATGGTCTGAAGGGTCTGGGTGCCGTGTGCCTCGTGGCGGTGCTGCTCACCACCATGATTGCCTCGCTCAGCACCTTCACCCGTCGGGTACAGACCGCCACGCTGCTCGCCTACGGGTTCACCGCGCTGCTCGTGCTCATCGGCCCGCTGTTGTATCTCACCCTCGGGGTGGCCGACCGCAGCACCGGCACCGACCTGCGCAACCCACCCGCAGTGCTCCTCGCCGTCAACCCGGTTGCGGTGGTGGCCGACGTGACCGCTGGCGTCAACCTCAGCGGCGAGGGGAATCCGTTGCGCTGGGCGAGCCAAAGTCTGGTCGAAGCAAGGGCCAACAACGACGACTCCTGGTTCGCTTGGTTCCCGCCCGACGACATCGGCGCCCGCTTCCGTCTTCTCGATCGCGACCCCGGCGGCTTCCCCGCTTGGGCAGTGGGGACGATCGGTCTGTTCGTCCTTGCGGTGGCCATGGCCTGGTTGGCCGTCCGACGTCTACGCACCCCTGCGGAGGTAGAACGATGAATCGCTCACTCGCACCTCTCCTCCGATCGGTTCGCCGACGGTTGCGCGTCGCCTGGGCGGTGGCCACAGCACAGCTCGTCGCCCCACTTGTCGCCATTGGCGCGCTGGCGCTGGTGCTCCTCGGCCGGCTCACCGATGCGCCGTGGGCCGAGCCAGCAGCAGTTGGCGTGGTGGCAGTCGCTCTGCTCGCCATCGTGGGCTACGCGGCGTTGCGCCGCGTGCCCGACTCGGTAGTGGCTCGCGCCGCCGACCGAGGAATGCAGACGAAGGATGCGTTCTCCACCAGCCTCGAGCTGGCCGATGACGACGTTGCCAACGACGATTTCACCCGGCGCGTGCACCGCCGTGCCGCCGACCTCGCTTCCACTGCAGACGCAGGTCAGGCCGTGCAGTACCGCTGGTATCGCACGCCCACCGCCGTCGCCGCAGTGGCGGCGCCTGCGGCGCTCGTGCTGGCGCTGATGGCCAATCCGCAGGACGCGGCACGCGAGCAGCGCGAACGCGACCGCGACCGCATCGAAGCAGTTGCGGACGTCTTGGAAGCCGAAGCCGAACGCCTGGGCGAACAGCCCGATGCGGAGGCGGCGGCGGAACGCCTGAAGGAGTTGGCCGAACAACTGCGCCAGGCCGACGATCTCGACGAGGCCGAGGAACTGTTGCAAGAAGCCGCAGCTGAACTGCGTGAGAACGCTGGCGACAACCTGCTGGCCCAGAAGGCGGCGAGCGAAGGCCTGCAGCGCAGCCTCGAGAACACCCCGCTGCCGGGCGCGACGGCCGATCAGACCGTTGCCGAGCAGATGGACGCCCTTGCCGAGCAACTTCCCGAGATGAGCGAGACCGAACTGCAGGAAGCTGCCGAACGGCTGGAGGCGCTGGCCGACACCCAGGAGGCCGGCGACCCGGCGACGGCCGATGCGCTGCGAGAGGCTGCCGAGGCGATGCGAGCCGGC
>DMQJ01000456.1:0-128 GCA_003455715.1 Acidimicrobiaceae bacterium
GCTCGACTACCAGGCAGAGTTGGGTCGGGCTCGCATGTTGGTGGCCGCGGGCCAACCGGAGGCGGCCCGTGTTCGCCTTCGCGAGGTCATGGCAGAAATGGCGGGCACCGGCAATGTGTCGGCGGAGG